>JBDSOE010000097.1:0-8560 GCA_039915005.1 Ginsengibacter sp. | reverse complement strand
TCACCAATTTTCCTGCTTCACCGGTTTGCACTGTTACCAATGTTCCTCCCAAAATATTCTGCGCAATCGCTTTTACATCCTCGGCATTTTTAGCAACTGCCACTCCTCTCTGTTCGGTACCTTTTATTTTTCCTTTACCTCTTCCACCCGCGTGTATCTGTGCTTTAATTACTGCAAACCTTCTTCCATACTGGCTATTAATAAACCGGTACGCGTCTTCCGCCTCCGTAACTGTGCTACAGGCAATGCCTTCCTGCACAGGCACATTATATCTTTTCAATAATTCTTTGGCCTGGTATTCATGTAAATTCATAAGAAAAAATTTTTTGCGAAGATAAACATAATGAAGTATTGATGGGATGGTTGAATTTGTTTGTTGTATTGCTTAATTGTTTTATTACTTTATGGCTTTATTGTTTCCATGCTGAATTGTCTTATGGTTGTGATCTCCGAATTACCCAGATCAATCTAATCCATCTCAATCCATTTAAACCATCTCACCCCATCTGAATCACTGAACATTTAACCATTTAACCAAATAACAATTAAACCATTCAACTTACCTTTGAGCACAATTTTTAAAAAATTGCTTATGCTGCAAGAAATCAATGAAGCGGTTCATTTTATTCAATCAAAATATAACACGCCACCCACGGCTGGCATTGTGTTAGGGAGCGGCCTTGGGAGTTTTATAAACGAGATAGAAGTAGAGTTTACAATTCCTTACAGCGAAATTCCTCATTTTCCGGTAAGCACGGTGGAGGGCCACAGTGGCAAATTAATTTTCGGAAATCTTTCAGGAAAAAAGATAGTGGCTATGGCCGGACGGTTTCATTATTACGAAGGATATTCCACACAGGAAGTCGTTTTTCCAATAAGAGTTTTAAAATTTTTAGGCATCAAAACTTTATTGATAAGCAATGCAGCGGGTGGCGTAAATACAACTTTTAAGGTGGGTGACCTGATGATCATTAATGACCATATCAGCCTGCTTGCGATAAATCCTTTGATAGGTAAAAATGAGGATGAAATAGGAAAGAGATTTCCTGATATGAGCGAGCCTTATAAAAAGTTTTTGATAGATAAAGCAAAAGACATAGCCCTGCAAAATAAAATTGAAGTAAAGGAAGGTGTGTATGTAGGAGTTACCGGCCCCACATTTGAAACCCGTACTGAGTATAAAATGCTAAGCATTATTGGTGGAGACGCAGTGGGCATGAGTACCGTACAGGAAGTGGTTTGCGCGGTGCATTTGGGTTTACCGGTTTTTGCCATGAGCGTGATTACTGATGTGGGAATAAGGAAGGAGGAAAATACCATCACACACGATGAAGTGCTGCAGGCGGCTAAAGATGCAGAACCCAAACTGACACTGATATTTAAACAATTGATTGCGCAATTATAAGAAGAATGTGAATGACCATTATTCAACAAATATTTTCCCATAAAAAACTCATTAAAATACCGGGTGCCGTATTTGTTTTTTTATTGGGAATACAATTTTGCCATGCGCAATTGCCACGGATAAGGCCCGGCTCCACTCCCATAAGGTCTCCTAACGCTAATGCACAAACGCAATCGAGAGACACGCTCAATTTTGAACATCGCGATGACCTGGCGGATTCCATCACCATTTCTTTCCGTTACCTGGACTCCTTAAAAAGTGGGCTTCTTGATTCTTCTATAAACGATTATGGGAAGGTCTTTTCTGTCCCTGCAAATTATGTAACCCTGGGGAATAATGGCAATGCGGCATTTCCTGTTTTGTTTACTCCTTTTTTAAAAGCCGGGTGGGATGCAGGCTTTCACGCCTTCGACGTTTATAAATACACAATAGAAAATACGCGCTTTTTTAAAACCACAAGACCCTATACCCAGCTAAGTTATTTCCTGGCATCAGGCAAAGAGCAGGTAGTAAAAGTGCTTCAGACACAAAACATAAAACCCAACTGGAATGCTGGAATTGAATATCGTTTAATTTCCTCGCCCGGAACTTTTCAGAACCAAAATGTAAATCATAATAACTATAGATTTTTTAGCAATTACCAGGGAAAAAGAAAAAGATATGCCGCCTATTTCGTACTGCTGGGCAATAAACTTTCTTCCTCTGAAAATGGGGGCATACAAAATGACACTTTGTTACAGGATCCCAACCGCAAAAGACGCATCGCGGTTCCCGTAAACCTGGGCGGCGACACGGAATCAAGTTTTAATGTATTCTCCACAAAAATATCAACAGGAAACCAATACAGCGATTTCACCGCTTTTTTTCGGCAGAGTTATGATGTAGGCATTAAAGATTCATTGATCATAAATGACAGTACCACAGAATATTTATTTTATCCAAAATTCCGTTTTCAGCATACTTTAAATTATAGCTCCTACAGCTATGAATTCAAAGATGTTTTAACCAAACCTGCCTCTGTAAAAGTAGATTCAGCATTCTATAACAAATGGTATGGACTTACTTTTAAAAATCCATCCGAATTAAATTTCTGGCTGCAGGACAAATGGAAATTTCTGTCTAATGATTTTGTGATCAAACAATTTCCTCAAACAAAAAACCCTGGGCAATCTATTGAAGCCGGTCTGCGCATAGAAAATTTTGCAGGAGCGTTTTCTTCATCACCCAATCCCTTATACCTTATACAAGTGTTTCCGGCGCCGCCTGTAAAGAAAAATTTTTATAACCTCGTTTTGCATGGTGAATACCGGAACAAAACAAAGAACAAAAAGTGGGATGCCTTATTAAAGGGAGAATTTTATGCAGCCGGCCTCAATATTGCAGACTTTAGTGTTTACGGTACTCTTACACGTTTTTTAAATTCAAAATTAGGAGATGTGCAAGTATCTTTTCAAAATGTAAACCGGTCTCCTTCTTATATTTTTACGGGAAATTCTGCCTTTGATCTTGACAGTAATTCCATCACTAAAAAAGAAAATATTACTGTAATAACCCTTCAGGCCAATAACCCAAGATTTACTTTAATGGCCCGAAATATTTCCATTGCCAACTATACTTATTTCAAAGATTTTTATCATACCGACCAGTTCAATGGATTGGTGAACCTGACGCAGTTCACGGCTTCCACTAAAAACAAACTTACCCGTCATGTAAGTTTATACAGCGATTTTATTATTCAACAAACCACCGGCAAAAACCCGGTAAGGGTTCCCTTATTTTATACCCGGCAAAGGCTTGCTTTTGAAGGAAATTTTTTCAAAAACCTAAACCTCAGTACCGGGCTTGATGTAAAATATAACACGCCTTATAAAGCCAATAATTATTCGCCCGTGATGGGAAAATTTTTCCCGCAGGATAGTGTTACCATCAGCAATCTTCCTCAATTAGATTTTTTCTTCAACTTCAGGATCAAATCATTTACCGCTTTCATAAAAGCAGAGAATTTGAACACCGTCTCATTCAGTCAGGGCTTTGGGTTTACCAATAATAATTTTTCCGCGCCTTCTTATCCTACCGCAGGATTTCTTTTCCGCTTTGGCATACAATGGAGATTTGTAAATTAAAGCCCTAAAGAATTAACGTTATAAAAAGCAATTCATCAATTTGCCATTAGCGTTTCCAGCGATTTATAATTAAATTTGTCCTCTAAAAATTAAAATTATGAAAGTGATAAAATCGTTAATGATTCTCTTCATCTGTATGATTGGTTTTCAGTTTTCCTTCGGACAAACTTCAGTAAAAAATGAAACCGTAATCGTGAATGGCAATTGCGGAACCTGTAAAAAGAATATTGAAAAAAGCGCACTGAGCGCAGGCGCACTTACCGCCAATTGGAATAAAAAAACCAAATTCCTTGCCATTAGTTACGACCCCTCAAAAAGCAATGCCGCGAAGATTCAAATGGCAATTGCTGAAGGTGGCTATGATACCCAGGATTACAAAGCAAACGACAGCGCTTATAGTAAATTAGACGATTGCTGCCAGTACGACCGCATCAATTTAAAACAGCCCAAAAAGAATTAAGGCATTTGGAAACAAAAATGCAGATAAGGAAAATACTTAAGAAAGATGATGCCTCTCTCGCTGTTATCATCCGCACTTCTTTAAAAGAATTTAACGCTCACAAACCGGGTACTGTTTACTACGATGAAACCACGGATCATGTAAGCGATCTTTTTAAAATAAAAAACGGGGCTTATTTCGTTTTGGAAATTGAGGGTGAAATAGCGGGTGGCGGAGGTTTTTACCCTACGCAAGGATTACCACCGGATACGTGTGAACTGGTAAAAATGTATTTATCTAAAAAATTCAGGGGAAAAGGGTTTGGCCATATCCTTTTGGAAAAGTGCATGGAAGAAGCGAAACAAACCGGGTTTCAAAAAATGTATTTGGAAACCATGCCCGAACTCACCAGCGCCATACCCATGTATAAAAAGAACGGTTTTCATTTTATCAACTCATCTCTGGGAAACAGTGGTCATACGGGTTGTGATGTGTGGATGCTAAAAGACCTATAACCATGCCGGTTTTCAGTTACTGATACGGTTTGCGGAATCGCCGGCTTTGCTGCAAACCAAATATTTTCAATAACTTTTTATAAAATGAAAGAGCGGCAAAAGGGATTCGAACCCTCGGCCCTTAGCTTGGGAAGCTAATGCTCTACCAACTGAGCTACTGCCGATTAATAATAATGGGCTAAAAGTAAAAAAAAATTAAGATACTACCTTAACTGATTTATTAATAGCATAAAAAAAGAAGGAAAAATGAAAGATCAAAAGTTTTTAATTTGCCCGGCACTACTTTTTTAAATCCTACATCCATAATAAATCATAGCAATAATCCCTTTTCTCTCTGCGATTATACACGCAATCCGCGGAACAACATCCTGGTCTCTTTCTCTGCCTTCCTCAAACGATAAGGATTCCTTTGTACCTTTAAAACTCAAATCATTTCATTTCTATTCAACCCATAAATTATGAGCAAGGCGCTGATTATCGTAGATGTACAAAAAGATTTTTGTCCCGGCGGAGCTCTGCCGGCACCTAAAGGAAATGAGATAATCCCGGTAATCAATTCGCTGATGGATAAATTTGATTTTGTAATCGCCTCCAAAGACTGGCATCCGGCCCAAACAGTACATTTTGATAAATGGCCGGTACATTGTGTAAGAGCTTCATCCGGTGCCGGTTTTCATCCTAAACTGAATGAGGAAAAAATAAATCTTGTAGCTCTAAAGGGTACGGGCAATAGCGATGACGGATACAGCGCCTTTGAAGCCACCAACGCAGATGTTTTGCACTGGCTGAAAAAAAACAAAATTGATACCGTGTATGTTTCAGGATTAACAACGGAATATTGTGTAAAAGCCACCGCCCTCGATGCGCTCCGATCCGGGTTGAAAGTGTATGCCATCATTGATGCCATTGCTGCCGTGGAAGCTCAAATCGGCGATGGGGAACGTGGCTTGAAAGAAATGCAGGAAGCCGGAATAGCACTGACAAGTTCTGAGAAAATATAACACCTCCTTATTTTATTCTCAAAAAAAGACAATGAAGTTTACAACCCTCCAATAAGTTTCAAAGAACTTCTTTAATTTTTTTTGGCAAAAATCTGATCCTAAACAGCGACAGATTAGCGCACTTGCCTGAGACACACTCCGCTTACTAACTTATAGCAACCGCTCACTAAAAACCAGGCATAAAAACTTGTGCCTTCTTCTTTTGGATTGTAGCTTGGTACTACTTAACGCCCTCATTTCATAAAACAAATTAGTATGCCTGCCAACAGTATCACCGCTATGCTGGCCACACTCACCGGCCAGTTGCACACCTCCAATCATGAAGAAGAGCAAACGCTGGAAAACTTACAGGTCCATATCGCCCAAGCCCTGTTTAGTCAGGATCCTTCGGGTATCAGCAACCAGCAATTTCTTTTTGAAAAAAGCGACCTGTTTATGTCGGCAAACCGTGGCGCAAAGCTGGAAAAAATGGATGCGATTGTAGAAAATGTACAAAAGGCAATTAAAGAAAATGAGCCGGAAGAGATGCAGGTGTTTGTACGGACAATTCCCATCCGCACTACGCAAATTGCAGGCAGTATCACATCAGCCGCAGCAGGGAGCCGGGTCAAAACCCTGGGACCTTTTCGGGACGAGATAACGGGTAGACCAGTTTGGTTCGATTTCGTAAAAATAAAAAAGCTCATCCCATTATATATACAGGGACAAGCAGAACCCGCCCTGCTTTTCAATGCCCAATTTTCGGTGAGCCGGATCAAGATTCTCATTAATTCTAAGCCCGAGCTCACCAAAAACTTTACCATTATACCCGATACCGTGTGGATACTGGCTCGCTTATTTGATCCTGCTGCGCCAGCCGGTTATTACGCAGGCCTCCGGGTTAAAGCCGGCACGCTTGCCCTGGATGCCGTTCCCCAGTATGTTGGGAATCAATTAACCATCAGTACCAATACCACGGCCACTTGTAATTTAACGCTGGAACAAAACAATGTATTTGACAGCGATCCCACTTCACCTTACGGTATAGATGCCCGGAATACACAGTATCAATTACCCGAAATTTTCGGATTTAGTTTTCAGAATCAAACAAAAAAAGTGCTTGCTGTCGGAAACTGCGGATGGCAGATATACGGCCAGGCTAATCAATTCTTGTTTAATGGTAACCAGGCTTGCGTTTACAATCCACTGATTGGCCGCCTGGCAATACCTATGACACCCGAAAATTCCGCGTTTGAGATAACCGATTGCCAATCTAAATTTTGCACCCTTAGTGGCAAGGCCGAAATTCAGCAAGTATGGTGGGGCTTGCCCGTTGCCAAAATAAATATTGCCTCACCCACTGAAGCCGATGGCAGCGGTGCCTTAATTGCACTTTGCAGCCCCGGCCTTTCTGCCAATTGGGTTCAACTTAAAAATAACAGCCTCGCTCTTCTCAATCCATTTATCATTGGCGAACCCGGCCGCATTGCCATTACTGAATTAAAGGGAAATGCAAGCGGGGCACAGCAGGATTTTAATCTGTGGCAGGATGAGGTAAACCCTTACGGAAGCACCATGCAGTTGAGTTTTGGCAGCGCCATGATATTTATTTTTAACACCCTTGCCAAAGGTGATGAAATGATTGCCGGAATGTGTAGTGCCGATGTGCAAACCGACCGCCCTGTGAAAGTAGATGGGAATTCGGTATCCGTAAAATCGAAGAACAGCCTCCTTATCATAGCCGTAAGCAAAATGAAAAAGATGCTGATGATTGTAGATGAAAATATGCTTTGGGATAATAAATTACCGGCAGATAAAATACCTAAAATTCGTCCTTATGCATTGGCCATGCATAATGCTCTATTCACGGTAACTCCTCCCAACGGACTTGTAATATTCGGCCAGATAAACGAAGACTTCACTGCTCTGCAGGAAGGAAAAATGTATCTGTACTTTGGCCTCTTCAGCTACCTGCCTACGCTCCCCGATCCTTATGCAGCCAACCTCGGCATACTCGAAAGCCAGTTTACCGATTCACAGCAAAGAGATGTTACCGGAGCCGTATTCCCAGGTAAGCGCAATAGCAAAGTTTCTGCGTGGCTCATTGGCCTGGTGCAATGGGAGCAGCAACCCGAAGAGAATGACAAAGTGGGCGTAAGTTTCCACTTCGCTGCGCTACAAACACCATTGCAGATTGAAAAAGATAATAGTAGTCTGAATGACCAGCCAGGTAACATTACCCACGGCCACTCCTTCCTTCCAGTTTTTAATCATAATGAAACATCAGCAGGCACAAATATACTCTTCAGATACCGCCGTATCACTTGCAGCAAGCTCTTCCCGCGTAAGTTGGGAAAGATTACGAATGGATGATTTTGCTTTATTGGATGTGAGTAGCAAAGCCAATCAGATGGGAGTAGCTTTTTCTTACAATAATAATTTGTTGCAAAAAACCGTAGCCCTCAAATATGATATCAATATCCAAAACGGAAATGAGGTAGTAGTTTTTCCTATCCAAATGCGTGGGCTTGATGTAGTAACGCCCGGCAAAAACGCGCAGGCTTTTACAGTTCCCCAAATAAGCTGGGAACCCGTATTGAACACCACTAAACCACAATGTATTCCGGGTGCCATGATTCCCGACCCTCAAAATCCTGATCTTTTAATACCCGCCAGCGGTCCTTTTGATCCGCCGGTTGGTTGGAATTATTACCAGAATGATGGCTTCCCTACCCGCATTGGAAACCTTAGTAAAAAAGAGGTTTCCCTTTCTCCCATACCAATGGGTAAATACTTGGTAAATACTTACCGCAATAAGGAAGATGGTAAAACGTACGCCATGTTCAACCTTCCCTTTGGAATGATAGCCATTAGTTTTTTAAGCAGCGACAAAGAGGCTGCAAAAAAAGAAACCATTGATAACATCTCACCAGTATTTGATGAGTATATAATTGGGGGTATGCAACTGGAATTAGCAGGCGGTGTAAGTGTAAATTCCGGGGATGGGCGGCTGTTTGAAGGCTTTACTTTTCAGTTGCATAATATCAACGACGTTGCCGGTGCTGCTGCCGATTACAGTACCCTTGCGCATAGTCCTG
>JBDSOE010000070.1:0-5386 GCA_039915005.1 Ginsengibacter sp. | reverse complement strand
TTCATAATGAAGGAAGCGTAAGCTACCACGAACAGAATAATTTTATCGCGCCGGAAAATATTTTCCAAAAAATATCAATTGCCGCACCCTACCTTGAGCTGGTGGAAGAAATGACATTGAATGAATTTTTTTTCTTTCACCATAAAATGAAAGGCTGGCTTTCCTCCATGGATAGCCAACAAATTATTCGTTTATTATGCCTGGAGAAATCAGCCTATAAGCAGATCCGTTATTTCAGCAGCGGAATGAAACAGAGGGTAAAATTGGCGCAGGCTATTTTCAGCAATGTTCCCGTCGTATTGTTAGACGAGCCCCTTACTAACCTTGACGATGATGGAATAGTGCTGTATCATTCTTTAATAGATAATTATTGTAGCAGCCGGATGGTAATCGTGAGCAGCAACGATAAAAAAGAATATTCTTTCTGCAACGAAGTTCTGGATATCAGGGATTATAAAACGGCCAATTAGCACTAATTCAATTTGCAATTAGCCAATCAGCTAATTCGCTAATTATATTATCTTTGCGCCTCAAATTTATTAAGTGAAAGGAAGAAAAATTTTTGGGCTGATATGCCTTATTGTAATTGCAGACCAGGCTTTTAAGATTTATATAAAAACTCATTACCACGTAGGAGAATCTCACGCTGTTTTGGGAGAATGGTTTCGCCTGTATTTTATAGAAAATGAAGGAATGGCTTATGGATGGAAACTTGGTGGCGAATGGGGCAAAATGTTATTAACACTATTCCGCCTCGCAGCCGTGATCTTCGGTGTTTTTTACATCAAAAATATAATTGAGAAAAAATTGCACCCCGGCTTCATCATCTGTGTGGCATTAATATTTTCAGGAGCGTTGGGCAACCTGATAGACAGTATGTTTTACGGAATGATCTTTGAAAACAGCAGCATGGATACTTTTAATGTAGCAAAAATATTTCCTGCCGGCGGCGGATATGCAGGCTTTTTACATGGCAACGTAGTGGACATGCTTTATTTTCCCGTGATAAGAAATGCCACTTTCCCCACTTGGATACCTTATTGGGGAGGGCAGGATTTTGAATTCTTCAGGCCCATATTTAATCTTGCTGATGCCTCCATTTCTACCGGGATCATTACCATTCTTTTGTTTCAAAAATGTTTTTTTAAACAAGATATAGAAAAGGCAAACAGCACCGCAGAAGCAAAAGCCGTTGTGAATGATGAGGTGCAGGTTTTATAGCATACACAATCAAATATAATTTGGTACTTTAAAATATGCGGTAACTTTATTAGGGCGTTCGTAACCAAGGAATCCGTAACCTTTTGTTTTTAGCAGATTTATATTTACTAAAAAATTAAAAAACACCTATGAAGCTTTTAAAAGTCATCCTCACGCTTTTGGTAAGTATGGTATTGCTGAATGCCTGCAAGAAAGAATATAGCATAGAAAGCAATGGCGAAAGACTTCCCGTAGGAAATTGGGAATTTAAAGACAGCGCCAAACAATACATTGGCACCATGGATACGGCCTATATATCCGGAACGGGCGCCAGCAAACAGCTTCATCTATTGGGAATCAGTGCAGACGGTAGCAAGGTATTCAACCTCACCTTATACGCGGATACTTTCAAAACCGGATTTTACAAAGCATCACTATCTCAAATTGTATTTAACTATTCCGCCTCCGGAAAATTGATATACCAGGCCAGCCAGCTTAACGGTGAGTTTACAGTGAACATCGCTTCCATCAATGCCAGCCTGATTACCGGAAGTTTTTCAGGCGTCGCAAAAGATTCGGCCAACACCTTCAAAAATCTTTTTGGAGGAAAATTTAAAGCCACATTTGCTACCGTTCCTGTAAAGCCCACCTCCATCGGAATTCTGGGAGACAGTTCCGGCAACTGCAAGCCGGTAGTTTTAAGTGGAGAATACAAACAAGGCATTACGGCTACGGCTGCCAATACGGTACAGGTACAGGTTACTGTTGCCGCTGCGGGCACTTACAGTATAACCACCAATTCGGTAAATGGAATTACTTTCTCCAAAACAGGCACTTTCACCAGCACTGGTGTACAAAGCATAACATTAAATGCCAGCGGCACCCCTGCTTTTCCGGGGGAACAAACCTTTACACTGCGTTATGGAAACAGCCAGTGCGCTTTTAAAATTACTTTCTTAGCCGGTGCGGCTCCTTCCAACGATTACTACCCGCTCACTACCAATAGTAACTGGACTTACAGCGATGGCACCCGTGCGTTTACTTACAAAGTGCTTCCCGATACTAAAGCTATCGGAGGGAATACTTATAGTGTATTAGGTTCCTACACGGTGCCACCCACTGCCTCCTACGACACTGCAGCTTATATACGCAAGTCTGCCGGTAATTATTATTCTTATATTAATTACAGCGATTATTTTTCTTTTGATCAACCTGCCTACGGCGAAATAATTATACTTAAGGATAATGTGCCACAGGGTACTTCCTGGCAATCTCCTACGGTAACCGGAACTATTTCCGGCGTTTCAGTATCTGTTTATTTTAAAATGACAATCCTGGAAAAGGCTATTCCTGTTACAGTCGGGTCGTTTCCCTTTCCCGATGTAATAAAAGTAAAAATGGAAACCTACATAAACTCTATTCCTTCAGTTATTTCAGAAATGTGGTATGCCAAAAATGTAGGGCTGATACACATAAGCCAAACAGGTGCAGGCACCATAGAAGTAACCGACTATCGTATCTTTTAAAAGAATTTAATGAAATGAAATAAAAAAGGCTGTCTTAAAAAAAGGACAGTCTCTTTTTTAGTTACGATACCTCTTGTTAACATCGGTCATTAGTAACCCTCTTCTTTTATGATAGAGAAAGAAATGACCTTCGAACATGAAGAAATGCGCTAATTTCATGTATAGATAAGACAATCAACTTTCATCCCTCTCTATCCCTCACAAAAAAAAGAGGCTGCCTCAATCAATGAAAGACAGCCTCCTGTTTAAACCAAAAACAATAACCATGACAAAAAAAGAAATAAATATTTTTTAATTAATCTTATACAATTTGTTTTGAACCACATTTCCATTATACACTGCCTGTAAAATATACATCCCTGACGGCAGCCTGCCTGCATTATTAAGCATAGCCTGTGAATTTCCTCTGGTGCTCCGGACGGTTTTCTTACTCATCACCTTACCATATATATCGAATAAATTAAGCTCCACCATTCCTTCAGCAGGAATAAAAATGTCCACTTTCAGATTGTCTCTAAAAGGATTTTCCGTTGAAATTTTAAAGATTTCATTCCTGTTGTAGAGAACAATAGCTTTGGAATACTTCAAATCGTTTATGTTATTGCTTATCAGTTTCAGCCGGTAATAAGCTACTGATGAAACCGTTCCGGGATCATTATACGTATAGCTGGCACCATCCATGTCATTAACAGAAACAATGCTCCCCGCCTTATAAAAATTGAGGCCGTCGGCACTTTTTTCAATCTCGTACTCTTTCAGGTCCGTTTTATTTTGCGACACCCATTTCAAGGTAGCCTTGTCATTCGTAATCTTTCCGTTAAAGCTGAGAAACTGTGCTTCCAACACGGTACAGCTCATGTTTTGTACTTTAAGAAATACTTTCTGGCTATTACTCACCGTACATTTTGCATCGCTCAGATTTGCAGAAGTAGTAGCCACTTTCAGACGATAATAAGTTCCACTATCGGCCGCCACCGGAGTAAAAGCGGTATCTGCCACATACTCCCACAATCCGTTTTTCAGCACCGGGGTTTTGGAACCGCATACACCGGTACTTGTCCACACATTTCCATCGGTACTTTTTTCCCAGCAAAAGTTATTATAGTTATTAAAATAGCTTTTTACCGTATCACTCAGGTGTATCAGAAGCCCGGCGCACGACCTTGCCGTGTCATTAGGATTCATGGTGAGATTGGGATAGCACGTAGCCAGCTTAATATCATCCAGCACCCAGTCGTTTCCGCCACCGCCTGGGGCGTTGTTTTTAATGGTAATATCAAACTGGGTTTCAGTGGGGCCGGTTTTGTACATGAAACCTCTTTTTACCCATCCTCTCGGGTTATAAGGAATGTTCCCGGTGGTATAATAATCTATATCATTTATGGTAAAAGCAAGATTAGGTTGTACTCCCGGAAGATTGGTCGCAACACTATTCGAGTCTGAACCACATCTGCTACAAATGTTTCTTATCCATGCCGAAAATTCGTAGTAAGTATTGGGACAAACATCTTTGATTACGTCCCGATAGGCTTCCCCTGTAGGGTAGGCCGAATTAACCACAAGCATATAGCCTCCCGTGGTTTTGGGAGATACGGGCGTTGGCGGATTACCCGCAATGGGATCTGCTGCCCCGGTATGATCTCCTATGATATCCCAAAGATTAAATACACGGGCAGGATTAGATGTATAAGGCCCCGCATCATTAGTAGTTCCATTAGCGCTGGTATTATTGGCTATGGAATAATAACCATCCTGGGGGGCATTACTACCCAAATTTATTTTTGTATAGCCCGGCACAATAGCGCCCGCTACCCGGTTTTGCACGTTGCCGCTACCAAAATCACTTTCAGCAGTAAAACTGGCGCTGGAAAAATTGGTACATAATCCCAGGTTTTGTATGATTTTTATTCCCGGATAATCAAAACGATAGGTACCATTATTACTAGACCAATAATTGCCGGTAAGATTGATGACATCACCATAGTTAGCAGTTATTACAAGCCGGTAGGCCACTACAAATAAAGTTTTACCATAGAATTTAGGCTTATCGTTGCCAGGAGTAACACTGCCGCCAGTGGCATTTGAATTAAAATTAGCCGATGTGGCAATGGCAGCCCCCACTCCCAAATTAACACGCAGTCTTGGAGGACCGCCAGTAGTAAGATAAATCCCCTGATCATCACCGCCGGCATCTGTATAAGACCGAAAAGTAAGCCCTTCGTTGGTTACAATTTTAAGTGAACCGGGAACATACTGAGTTCCGGCACGGATAGTATCTCTATAATAAAAATCTTTAGTAATACTTTCCACTTTCACCAAAGCCCGCACCTCAATGGTATCGCCCTGTTCAAGGGTGCCTCCCCCGTTATTTCGGGTTACATTCTGGTAAGTATAGCTATAAACGTTTTGCGCAGCAATGTCTGCCGGCAACGCCTGAAAAACATTTACCATCACAAAGCCTAAAACTATTTTCAACGTAGCAAACGTTTTCTTTTCTAACAGATATTCTGTTAGAAAAGAGGGTAAGATATATTGCCGGTAAATTTCCCCCATATTAATAGATATTAAAAAAACTTTTTGTAAGCATGCTACAAAGAGGATAACGTGCAAACGAATATTTTATTACAAATAAATATTTCAAAATGATTTTTTTATAATTA
>JBDSOE010000056.1:0-4669 GCA_039915005.1 Ginsengibacter sp. | reverse complement strand
CAACCCGAAACGGTTCCGCTTGAATTGACAGATTCTCAACCACTTCATTGGGATACCGTAAAGAAAGGAACGCTCACGCCTACGGTCTTTCCATTGGATTTCAGTAAAATGAAGGGAAGGCCTTATGATTCACGTGGCTTTAAGCCCTTACCATTAGCGCCTACTGAAGCAACTTTTGATTTTGGGTCGCTGCCTTCAAAAACATTCGATCCCACCAAAGCGCCGGTACAGAAAATGAAAATGACCATGAAGCCATTGCCCGAAACCTTTGCTTCTCTTAGAGCACCTGTACCGAAAAGAGTGACGGCATCTTCTTTGGATTTGCAAAAATGGAAAGCCAGCCTGACTACTGCCAGCCCGGTTAGTTTCATTAAAGATTCTAAAGGTTTTTTATGGATTGGAACTACCTATGGACTTTTCAGATTTGACGGCACACATTTGGAAAATATCCTTCCGAAGGCCCGGGTTGCCGGGATGAATATAGATAATGCAGGAAGAATTTGGTTTACCAGCCAAATCTCAGAGACCTCATCCTCAATCAATGTGGTAGATCTTGAAAAAGGCCTTACCGGGACTTTCGAATTACCGTACAGGTTTTTTCTCGGTACGCCCTTAAATCGCGATTCGGATGGAGCACTTTGGGTTATTTCATTTCAAAAACCGAAATCTGCGGTAATCAGGATTAGCCCTGAAAAACTGACTTACCAGGCCCTGGATAATAAAACACATCTCAAAAATGAACGCTACTTCGAGGTGGTTGAGGATGGTGCCAAAAATAAGTGGCTGAGCAGCAGTCGCGGAATAGATATTATTTTGAAGGGAACCGATAAGGTGATTAATCTAAGCAAGGTAAATGGATTGAGCAGTGATACCATTAGAGCGATGACCCTGGGACCCGATGGGCGGATGTGGGTAGCATGGCCAAACGGTGTGGATGCTATAGATGTAAAACAAGGAAAAATTACCCGCTATCAAACCAATTTTTCAACCAGTAATCGTATCTTAAAATTAAAATTTGACAAAGAGGGGCAGCTATGGCAAGGTGGTATTGATAATGGAATTACCTTACTCAATCTAATGAATAATACCTTTCGAAATATAAATGAAAGGGATGGGATGGAAGGAGCATCAGTGACAGATATTTTTGATGATGGCAAAGGACGGATGTTCTTTTCTAATCTTAATTCAAATTTAGCTGGAGCAATTTATGTTGTTGGCCAATACGGCAAAACGGTATATCCATTTGGGAACGAGGTTGTTTATTCTGCCGTAGAAGATAGCAAGGGGCATTTGTGGATTGGTACCGGCGAACGTTTGTACGCAGTAGATTCTGTACGCAAAACATATTGGCACATTGACTCGTCAAAAGGATTGGCGAATAATTTTATTCAAAGTGTTACTACCCAAAATGGAAACGTGGTAATAACAACCATAAACGGCTATAATGTTTTTAATGCTGAGAAAAATGAATTGCTGCGGTATAGCAAACCGGAGGGGTTGCTGGCGGGTAATATATATTCTGTGATGCCGGATGCCGCGGGGAATCAATGGATCAGCGCAGATACAAATGGTATCTACAAATATGATCCCACAAAAAAATTGACCCTGCAATTAACCCAGGCAGGTGGACTGAACGGAAGTGTTGTCTTACAAACTTTGAAGACCAAAGAGGGAAATGTTTGGGTAATGACCTCTGATGGCAGCGCGGGATTTATTAATCCTTCAACCCATTTCATTCAAACGATAAAAAATTATCCTGCATTATCAGATCCTGGAGAAAAAATAATTTTTGTTGACAGCCATGATCGGATTTGGTTCGCCTTGTCGGCCCAGTATGGTGTAGGAGGGCTTTACATGGTTGACAGCAAGAATAAAACCATCAGCAAATTTTTGACCCAAAATGGCCTTTCAAATAATTATGTTTTGTCTATATTGGAACATGAAGGAAAAATAGTTATAGGCACCCGCAAAAAAATAAATATTATTACTCCACCTGAATTAACTGCATCCAAAAAGTGGAAGGTTGACATTCTTAAAGGTTCTGAAAGTCTGGCAAAGATTGAAAATAGCTATGCCAGCGATGCTATAACAAAAAGAGGAAATTATATTTGGGGAGATGATGGAATACGGATCATATATGGCCTGGATTCGGACACTTCTGCTGCCCAATGCTATGTGACAGGCGTAGATATTATGGCACAACCTATTAATTTTTTAGAGAGAAGTGATACCGGCTCACAAAAGACCGAAATGAAGCGCTTCCGGTGGGACAGCCTTGCAGGACCTTATTTTATGCCACAGAATCTCCGGTTGCCCTACAATAAAAATGTATTACAGTTTCAGTTTACTGAAATGAGTACGGGCAGAGTAGATTCCACTACTTATGCCTATATTCTCGAAGGATTGGATGAGAAATGGATCACTACAACAGATGATCATACACAGACTTATTTGAATCTGGCGCCAGGCAAATATATTTTTAAAGTGAGAAGTAAATGGTCAGGAGGGAAATGGAGTGAACCGTCCCTGATGCCTTTCACTATCAGCCCACCGTGGTACAATACCTGGTGGGCATATCTGATTTATATAGTCGGTGGTTTGATATTACTTCGCTTGTATCTGAACTTCCGTTCCCGCAAATTGAAAAGGGAAAATAAGATTCTGGAAGAAAAAGTAACTCAACGCACAGAAGAATTGCAGCAATCTTACAATAATGTGGAGCAATTGGGGCAAATAGGCAGGAAGATTACTTCGTCGCTTTCTGTAGAAAAAATTATTGGTACTGCTTACAAAAATGTAAACGCACTGATGGATGCTGCTGTATTTGGCATTGGTATTTATCATGCTGAAACAGGAAGTCTTGATTTCCCTGCAACTCATGAAAACGGGCAGCAGCTTGTTCCATACAGCAATTCTGTTCATGACGAAAACCGCTTCGGATCTATTTGTTATAATTCGGGTAAAGAAATTGTAATGAGTGATCTCGGAGAACAGTATAAGGATTTTTTTCAGCAGTTACCCAATCCAAATGCAGGTCAGCAGGCAGTATCGTTAATCTATCTGCCACTTGCCATCAGTGACAACAAGTTAGGCGTCATTACTGTTCAGAGTTTTAAGAAGAATGCCTATTCAGAAAATCATCTGAACATGCTGCGCAATATTGCTAACTACACGGCTATAGCGTTAGAGAATGCCGGATCCTATTCCAAACTGAACCAGTCTCTTGAGGATTTAAAAGAAACGCAGAAACAACTGATTCAATCTGAGAAGATGGCCAGCCTTGGAGAACTCACGGCAGGTATTGCGCATGAAATTCAGAACCCGCTGAACTTCGTCAACAATTTTTCGGATGTAAACAAAGAATTGCTGGCAGAAATGAAAGAAGAGATGGAGAAAGGAAATACCGATGATGCAAAAGCTATAGCCAATGATGTTATGGTAAATGAAGAAAAAATAAATCATCATGGCAAACGCGCCGATGCCATCGTAAAAGGAATGTTGCAACATTCACGAAAAAATTCAGGGCAAAAAGAACCTACTGATATTAATGCTTTGGCAGATGAATATTTACGGTTGAGTTATCATGGATTACGGGCAAAAGACAAAACGTTTAATGCAACGATGAAGACAGATTTTGATGAAAGTATCGGTAAAATAAATATCATTCCGCAGGATATGGGAAGGGTGTTATTGAACTTGTTTAATAATGCATTTTACGCCGTAAGTGCTAAAAAGAAACTAAACATTTCCGGATTTGACCCCACTGTATTTGTGAACACAAAAAAAACAGACGATAAGGTTTTCATTTCTGTAAAAGATAATGGCAATGGTATTCCGAAAGAAATAGTGGACAAAATCTATCAGCCTTTCTTTACTACCAAACCCACGGGAGAGGGCACAGGATTAGGTTTGAGCATGAGTTATGATATTGTAAAAGCGCATGAAGGCACGCTGGAAGTAGAAACCAAAGAAGGCGGGTTTACTGAATTCAGAATTACACTACCGGTATTACGGTAATGCCCACTCGAAATATTGACGGCATATAAATGAATAATAATTAAAATAAAAACAACAATGAAAGTTTTAGTCGTAGATGACGAATCAGACATGAAAACACTCTTTGAGCAACGCTTCAGAAAAGAAATCAAAAATGGCGAAATGAATTTTATATTCGCTAATTCGGGTAATGAAGCGCTTGACTATCTCCATAATCAGAGTCATGAATTTGTGCTGATCCTTTCCGACATTAATATGCCGGGAATGAGTGGATTGGAGTTGTTGCAACAAATAAAACAAAAATACCTGGCACCACCACCAACAGTAATGATGATCACCGCTTATGGCGATGATTATAATTACAACCAGGCAATGAGTCTCGGCGCTGATGACTTTCTGACCAAACCTCTTGACTTTACCGCATTAAAAGAAAAATTAAAAACCAAAGAATAATGGCAAAAATATTAGTTGTGGATGATGAAACGGATCTGGAAGTGCTCATCAGGCAGAAATTTCGCCGCCAGATACGCGAACAGCAATACGAATTTAGTTTTGCTACTGATGGCAATGATGCGCTAACCAAAATAGACGAAAACCCTGATATAGAGATTGTATTGAGCGACATCAACATGCCCGGCATGGATGGATTGACGCTGATAGGTAAATTGAGCAA
>JBDSOE010000048.1:0-22266 GCA_039915005.1 Ginsengibacter sp. | reverse complement strand
AAATTATCAAATGAAGATGATTGGTCATGATGCACCATCCATAAATTACCATCCCTTTATTTTCCTGGCAATGTTGTAAACTTTCTATTATAATGTCTCTATATTCTTTTCTCGATAAATACATCTACCCAACCCACCACGGCAAAGCTTACAAAATACATTGCTCGCATTTGTCCGTAGTTCAAGACATACAGACAGCAGTTCTTTTTTATTTGAACGTTCTACGGATAGCTAAGACAATAACCCCGGCCCGCAAATGGATTTTGTATAAAATATAATCCTATAAAGTAGGGTATAATTTCTAAATCTTAAATGGAACTTATCGATTATTGTAAAAGGATTTTCACTGTGGTGGTTACGCTACCGGATTCAACTTTTATAAAATATACACCTTTGCTAAGTCCGTAAAGGTTTAACCTGGCGGGAATGCTGCTGCTTACTTCCGTGAGTAATTTTTTCAAAACCATTCCATTCATATTGATAAGTTGAATGGACGTCAGCCTTGCCCCGGTACCGTTTGAATAGACATTTGCAAAGCCGGACGTAGGGTCAGGATAAACAAAATATTTTAAATTTTTTTCGGAAAAAGTAACCGGGACTATTTTTGAATATTGGATTTTATTATCAATATCTATTTCTTTTAGTCTATATAAATTCAAACCAGCAACGGGACGTGGATCCAAGAGCTTATAGAAATGGTTAAGCAAACCAGGCCCTTTCGCATTCAAACTACCTATGCTTTCAAATGAGCTCCCATTATTAATAGATCGTTCTACAATAAATTTCATGGTGTTAATTTCAGTAGCCGTCTCCCAAATTATATCTACTATATTATTGGCCAGGGAAGCATCAAACATGATAAGTTGAAGTGGTAATACATTTACCCAAACTGAATTAATGGTTAGGGCATCGGCGCTGGCTCCTATATCAGGAAGGCCATACAGGTCTTCTATCGTTCTCAAAACATTATAATGTGAAATCACCTCGTTATAAATTCCACCTTGGGTATTTGCTCCGGTAAAAAAAGTAAGCACATTTGCAGACGGCGTATTATCCCCTTCATCGGTAGTCAAAATGAACAAGCTGTTGTTATGAGTACACCATTGAATATAGCCGTCTAAATTACTTTGCAGCCAGGTATCACAATCCGCGATGGTGCCGTCGTGCATATCGTGATTTAAATTGGGTATAACAAAAGAAACTACCGGAAGTTGATTGTAATCTGCGGGAAAATCACTGAATGGCCTGTTTGCATTTGGAGATATCCCGTTCGTGCCGTTTCCCTGCCAGTTTACCCAGGGGTTATGTCTTCTCACATATTTATTTACTATCGAATCGGTAGAGCCTGTGTAATTTAAATCTTCTGAATAGCCAGTAAAAGTTAAGCCTGCATTTATAACCTCAGCCCCAAGGTTTGGCGTAGTAAACGGAAGATTGGCTGGCACATAATTATTGGTAACTCCCTGGGTGGACCCCGAAAAAAGCATCAGGTAATTCGGCTGGCTTGGGTGCGTTAATGAAATTGACTGAGTAAAGGACGCTGTATGGCCATTCGCCAAAAGCCCATTAATGTAAGGCGCTGATACATTACCGACAATGTCAGCATAGGTCTTGTTTTCGATAATTACCACCACCGTATGAGACGGGTATAACTGAGCCAGGATTGAATTTGTACAACAGAAAATCGCAACCACTGATATGACTTTTTTTAATCCCATCCATGAGATTTTTTGTCTTTATTGCAGCACTTAAAAAGTGAATAAAAATTAAATAAATCATGGAATGCTGCAAGTGTTTAACAGTTGGATAAAGAGATAATAAAATACACAATTGAAAGTTAATAAATTTCATCTGGAATCTTTAGTAATCATTGATTATTATTTTTTTGTTTAAGGGCATAGAGTGAACTGATGCCGCCAGCTATTCTTAGTAATCCCTAAATCAAAATGTAGTGCTGTCCTGAGGTTGCAACTCAGGGCTTGTAAACTTGCCCTCATAACAAAAACTCAATTTTTATTAGTCCACATTCCTTTCCATAATAATCTCTGGCATTACTATAAATATATTCTTCCGCTTTTTCTAATATGCCCTTCAACCGGATTATTATGAATGTATTCTAATTTCTGTGCTGCAAATTGAGGCGTATAAATAATTTTAGGCTGATTATCCTGTTGCCAGAATTGATAATTGCTATTTCTACTATTCTTCTCTCCTGCTTCTTTAAAAATTTTTATCATCCACTCCCTGCGGCTCTCGCCAGGGTGCGCAAGTATGGAACTGATTAATTTTTTACTGGTAAATTTCTTAAAGTCGCCAAGTATATTACTCACGTTATCTTCTTTCGCAGAAATTATCAAATGAAGATGATTGGTCATGATGCACCATCCATAAATTACCATCCCTTTATTTTCCTGGCAATGTTGTAAACTTTCTATTATAATGTCTCTATATTCTTTTCTCGTAAATACATCTACCCAACCCACCACGGCAAAGCTTACAAAATATATTGCTCCCTGATCTGTTATTCTATAACCACCGGTACTCACTTTTATTAATAAAAATAATGCATTTGTCCGTAGTCCAAGACATACGGACAGCAGTCTATTTTTCTTTTCTGATAATCAGGAATACCGAAATAAAGTCTGAGTTTACTCAATGCAATCATTCCATCTATCAATAAACGGGATTCATATTTTTTAATTGGCATTAAAAATTATCTTCATTTTACAGCCATTGCCGGGAGAAGATATAATGTGCATTACCCCATTAAATAATTCGGCCCGGTGTTTAATATTTTTTAGGCCTATGCCTTTACTGTTTTCGGAAGGGGCAAATCCTTTACCATTGTCTTTTATAGAAACTATTAAAAAAGCCGTTTCTTTTTTTAGTTCTATTTCTACTTCAGAGGCTCCTGAGTATTTTAATATATTATTCAATTGCTCCTGGATAATTCTATAAATAACCAATTTTAATCCGGATTCACTTTCTTCTTCATGGTAAGAGGAATGAAGAAAACGAACCCTCATACCTTTCACTATGGAAATATCCTCAATTAGTTTTTCAAGAGAATTAATAAGCCCCATGGCTTTGTCATGAGTGGGGCCCACCAGGGCGTGCGATAATTTCCTTAATTCATCCATTGCATTGGAAATATAATCCATGCTTTTTGTAACAGAATCTCTGTCTCCTTCCGGTTGAGAAAGGCTATGATTCAAATATAATTTGGATGCTGCCAGCAACTGGTTTACATTATAATGTAATTCTTCCCCGATACCCCTTCTCTCTCTCTCCTGGGCATTTACAACTGCTTTTGCAATTTCCTTTTGTTTATTCATTTGTTCCTCCTGCAATTGCTGTTGAAGAATCCTTTGCCTGGTAATATCTTTAACATAAACCGACAGGCCATTGAGTGATGGATAAGCGCTTAATTCAAGCCAGCTTTCCAGCTTTTCATAAAATGTTACAAAATTCTGGACGACATTTTCTTCAATCGCTTTATGGCAATTGGTATAGAAATCAGTCTCCGCCATATCCTCAAATATTTCCAATAGATTTTTCCCTATAATTTCATGCCTGGCCCTCCTTAATACTTTCTCAGCTTCTTTGTTCCAGTACGTTACTATCCAATTTTTATCTACGGCAAAGAAAGCATCATCAATACTTTCAAGAATGGTATTCTTTTCCTCAAAAGCCTTTAACAGTTCTATCTGAGCTTTTTTAGTGGCATCAATATCCTGAAAACTGCCATATACCCTTAAACATTTTCCATTCTTAAACTCGGCTTCCCCAATGGTACGTATCCACTTTAAATTTCCTTTTTGAGTAACGATCTGCAATTCCTCATCCCAGGAAATGCCTTTTTCAATGCAGGCCTTTACCCTTTGCTTAATGATTCCCCTGTTTTCGCCCTCTTTAAAGAAGTGAATACCGGTTGCTAAATCAGGAGCAAAATCAGGCCCGGCTTCACGAATTTCTTTTGTTATGTCGGACCAATAAACAGATCCTTCGATGGCATCAATCTCCCAACTTCCTATCTTCGCAAGCCGGTTGGATTTTTCAAGCAAATCCTCCAATTTCTTTCTCTCTGTAATATCTGAGATCATTCCGAGTGAACCTTTAAAATTCTCTTCTTTATCAAAAATTGGATTACCGGATATAGTGGCAAAGATCTCTTTTCCACTTTTCCTGATAAAGCAAGCATCAAAGCTATCTGCAATCCCTTGTTTCCTTCTCTTCAATGATTTTAGTGCCTTCTGCTTTCCGGCATCATCCATAAAGAAATAATTGGGTTTACCTATTAGTTCTTCCTTTGAATATCCAATTATGTCACACATTCTTTTGTTCACAAAAGTGGTTATACTGTTTTCATCTATCAGCCAGATACCTTCATGGGCGGTTTCTACTATCTGACGATACCGCAATTCACTTTGCCTGAAGGCATCTTCTGCCTGCTTTCTTTCCGTAATATCATTCAACAAAAACAACAGGTGAGGTTGGCCATTATTTAAAAACTTAACCATTCTGTAATCAATCCATATTTCCTTTCCAAAGGTGGTAGTAAAATGAATTTCATTGGTGTGAACCTTTCCGCTCAGCAGCGCGTTTTCCGCGTCTTTTAGTAATCCTGATTTCTTCCATGACGGGATACACCTGAAATTTTGGTTCAAAAGATCTCCTGTTGAGGCACCTATAATCCCTGCGCCAGCAATATTAGCCGACAAACACTTGCCCGTTATAGCATCGTAAGAAATAATTCCCATGGGAGAGGCATCAATCAATTTTTGATGAAATGCTAATAATTCTTTGGAAACTCTTTCAGATTCTTTAAGCGATTCTTCCGCTTCCTTTGTTTCTGTTACATCGTGGGACACCCCATACACGCCCACGGGTTTTCCTTCAACATTAAACTCAAAATGATTTTGAGAATGTAAGTACCTTATCTCTCCGTTTCTTCTAATGATGCGGTGAAAGAAAGCATAATTCTTTAAAGTGGCTTCTCCTTCTTTGATTACCTTCATTACGTAATCCATATCACCGGGATGAATAAAGGAAAGCCAATTTTCATAAGTTTGTTCCCTTTCTTCGGGGGGAAGCCCATAAATTCTGAGCGCTTCCTCAGACCAAAGGGAAATGCGTGTTGAAAAATCCACTTCCCAACTTCCAAAATGAGCCATAGCCTGGGCCTGTCTCAGTAGTGTCTCATTATGTTTAAGTTTGTCTTTCGGCTTCCTGACTTTCTCTACTGCCAATACCGCCGGTTCATCATTATTTTTTTTCTGTTCTGAAATATCTTTGGTAACTATGGCATAGCCTGTTAGTTCCTGCTGCCCGTTATAAGTAGCAGTAAGAACCACATTTGCCCAAAATAAAGATCCATCTTTTTTTACCCGCCAACCTTCAGATTCAAACGATCCATGGTCTTTTGCCTTTGCCAGGTTTTGAGCAACGATGCCTTTTTTGAGATCATCTTTTGTATAAAGAACAGAGAGGTGTGCCCCCATGATTTGATCAGCTTCATAACCCGTAATATAACGGGCGCCCTTATTCCAGGTTCTTACTAGTCCCTCAGTAGATATAAAAAATATTGCATAATCCTTTATATTGCTTACGAAACCATAAAAATCATCTTCTTCATATTTTGCATGAGAAGGGATGTAACTAGCGTTAACAAGTCTGTTCTTCATTCAGAGTATTTGGATAATGGCTTAGCAAATATACAATTTATCTGGAAAGTGTTTTTCCAGATTTTAGATAGGCTAAATTCAGGTATCAGATGGGCTAAATAATATTTTGATGTATCCGGATAAATAAAGGGTAATCTATAAAGAAAAACTCTTTTTCCTGACACCTAAAATATACTCCACAAAGAACAAAACTGTGAACAATTTTATCCGGATGGGACACTTTCTTCGTTGGCCTCAATGAATGTTCCATCATTGAAGTTCACATCACTAATGCCAACCTGCCTTTAAAGAACTCACTAATTTACCGATTATGTTTTATACCAAAATAATCCTGGCCATTCCACATAGAATGAGGAAATCGATCAGCACAATTCAATCACCATGGCGCTGGCTCCGCCTCCACCATTGCAAATTCCGGCAGCCCCAATTTTACCCTTATTTTGTTTTAATACATTTATCAAAGTAACAACAATGCGCGCCCCGCTGCAACCCAATGGATGCCCCAGCGCCACTGCACCGCCGTTTACATTCACTTTCGCCGCATCCAGCTTCAGGTTTTGCGTATTCACAATTCCCACCACACTAAACGCTTCATTTAATTCAAAATAATCAACATCGGTTATTTGCAATCCTGCTTTTTTAATGGCCTTTGGAATTGCAAGAGAAGGCGTAGTGGTAAACCATTCGGGAGTTTGCTCTGCATCTGCGTAGCCCAATATTCGGGCAATAGGCTTCATGCCCAGTTCCTCTGCTTTTTCTTTGCTCATCAACACCAGGGCCGCAGCACCATCGTTAATGGTGCTGGCATTGGCAGCCGTAACGCTCCCCCCTTTTTCAAAAGGAGATTTTAAAGAAGATATTTTATCAAATTTTACATTAAATGGTTCTTCGTCTTTAAGCATAATAATGGGATCACCTTTTCTTTGCGGAATGGTTACGCCTACTATTTCATCTGTAAATCTTCCTTCATTTACAGATGCCTGGCTACGCTTATAACTTTCAACAGCAAATTCATCCTGCTGTTCCCGACTAATCTTACATTCCCTCGCACACAATTCCGCCGCGTTTCCCATGGCATAATCATTATACACATCAGTAAGCCCGTCTTTTGCCATGCCATCAATCAGCGTGCTGTTTCCATATTTATTTCCCCAACGGGCGGATGGCGCATAAAAAGGAGCGCTACTCATGTTTTCCATTCCCCCGGCCACCACCACATCAGCATCACCCAATAAAATACTCTGAGCTGCATTCATAATGGCTTTCATTCCGCTTGCGCAAACTTTATTTATAGTGGTACAACAAACGCTTTCCGGCAATTCAGCTAAGATAGCCGCCTGGCGTGCAGGAGCCTGCCCCAGGTTTGCCTGTAATACGCAGCCCATATATACTTCCTGAACATCTGCCGGCTTAATACCCGCTTTTTCTACAGCGCTTTTAATAGCGGTGGCCCCTAATTTTGGCGCTGAAATATCTTTTAACGATCCTCCAAAACTACCAATAGGCGTACTCACCGCAGAGACGATAAATACTTCTTTTTTTGTCATGATTACTTTTTATTACACAAAGATAGTGAAGAGAAACCGTTAGCTATTTTGATAGCACAATTCAAATCGCAACTCCAAATAAAAGGTACCCCAGTTATTAAGGTTGGTAACCTTTATTTAACCCAAAAAAATCAACGAGAAAAGTGATATTCGCTTTTAAAATTTTATTAAGTGCGTTAAATTATTTTACTTCGTAGATAATAACCAAATCAATTTAAGATGAAAACTTTTTCCATGCAAAAATTTGTAAGTATAATGATAGTTACTGCTGTACTGATGGTAATTATAGCAATTCTCTCTTTAAAATGTGGGGGGATGTAAACTTCTGAAATCACTTTTAAAAGAGAAGAAGTTTTACAATCATTCTATAGTTTTTATCCATTACCTTCCCCATTATTTTTTGATAATTTGGATTACTAATAAATAAGGATGATACCCCCGGAAACCATACAACAAATTGTAAGCAGAATTGACATTATAGAGATCATCAATTCATTTGTAAAGCTAAAAAAAAGAGGAACCAATTACTTAGGGCTTTGCCCTTTTCATAACGAAAAAACACCTTCTTTTACAGTTTCTCCCTCAAAGGAAATCTATAAATGTTTTGGCTGCGGGCGCAGTGGCAATACCATTACTTTTTTAATGGAGCATGAAAAGTACAGCTATGTGGAAGCGTTGAAATGGCTGGCCGCAAAGTACAACGTAGAAATAGAAGAAACAGAAACTTCCCCTGAATTTAAAGCGCAGCAACAAACTGCGGACAGCCTTTACGTTATTAATAATTTTGCACAAAAATTTTTCAGCGATCAGTTATTTAATGAAGAAGAGGGCGTCAATGTAGGATTGAGTTATTTAAAAGAAAGAGGATTCAGAGAGGAGATAATTAAGAAATTTGAATTGGGCTACAACCCTGAATCCCGCGATACTTTTGCAAAAGCGGCGGTTGAAATGCAGTTCAATAAAGACCTCTTACAAAGATCAGGTTTGGTAGTGGCGCGGGAAAGTGGCTTGCAGGATAATTACCGCGGGCGGATTATTTTCCCCATTCACAATCAGTCCGGGAAAGTAACAGGCTTTGGCGCCAGGCTGATAAGAAAAAATGATAAGGCTCCCAAATACATCAATACACCCGAGAATGAAATTTATGTAAAAAGTAAAATCTTATATGGGTCGTGGTTTGCCAGGCAGGCCATAGACAAAGCCGATGAATGCCTGCTGGTGGAAGGCTATACCGACGTGGTTTCACTGCACCAGGCGGGTATAGAAAACGTGGTAGCAAGCGGCGGCACTTCATTAACGCCCGACCAGCTACGGCTCATTAAAAAATACACAGCCAATCTTACCATTTTATATGATGGAGATGCAGCCGGTATAAAAGCCGCCTTGCGGGGACTGGATCTTGCACTGGAAGAAGGATTGAATGTGCTATTGGTTTTGTTGCCTAACCAGGAAGACCCGGACAGTTATATTTTAAAAAACGGGGCCGCAGCTTTTACCAGCTTTATTGCAGAAAATAAAAAAGAATTCATTTTATTTCAACTGGAATTTGCTTTGCAAGACGCAGGCGATGACACCAATAAACGGGCGCAGGTGGTAAGCAGAATTGCAGAATCTATTTCCAAAATTAATAAGACGGAAGATTTTACCAAACAGCAGGATTACATAAGAAAGACGGCGGATCTTTTAAAAATTGATGAGGCGGGTTTACATAATCTTGTCAATAAATTTACCCGGGATAAACTGGGCAAAGAAGAAAAAAAAATATTCTCACAGGAAAAAAATTCTCAGGAACAGGGAAGAGAGATCGTAGAATTATCCGGAGAAGAAACGGATGCCCTTGGCTTACTTAAAAGTGAAGTGTATCATGAAAAATCTGTGGTGCGATGCCTGCTTGAATTTGGATTAAAGGAGTGGGAAGATGGGAAAACAGTTGCTGACTTCTTACTTTACGAATGTATAGACGACGAACTTATAGATGAGCGGATGCTAAAAAAAATCATAAGTTTTTATAAAACCTGGTATGAGGAAAAACTGGAGCCAACGGCTAAAACATTTTTGTATAATGAGGATATTCCAATGAGCAACGCGGTGGTTTCCCTGATTGAATTTCCTTATGAGATAAGTGATGGGTGGGAAAAGAAATATGAAATGCCTGTGCCCACAAGAGAAGATAATTACAAAAAAGATGTTACTTCTTCCCTGCGGTATCTTGAACTAAAACGAATCAAAAAACTGATAAGTGAAAATGAAAATGAATTGGAAAAAACCACCAATACCGATCAACAGATACTTCTGATTCAAACTCATAGCCACTTAAAAAATATGGAAATTCAACTCACCCAGGAAATAGGTATGGTAATTTTAAAATAAATCACATCAGAATCCATGTGCCTGCGCCAATTTTGTAGCAGTTTTGAGTCGCACTACTTTGGGAGTCGGTTTTGTTTTTACACTATTACAGACCTGCAATTTATTAAAGCGCTGTGCGCTCCATACATAATCAAGAACTACTTTTTCACCGGTTTCGAAACCTTGTTCCATCATAAAATCCCATGAACCCGGGCGGTTTAAATCGCTGGCAATTTTTGATGTTTGCCTTGGGAATGCAACCCACAATTTAGTTTCATCGCGAAGAGCAGGGCAAAGTTCTTCAAAAATCGTTTGTAACTGATGACAGTTCAAAGCAAAAACCAACGCAAAATCAATTTTACGAATTCTCAGAAGTTGTGTAACATTTTTTGAAAATGAAACTTTTGCAAACTGTTTTTCTATGGTGGAAGGAAGTCCTTGTATTAGCAGATTCTTTTCATCCCATAATTGCAATTTTTCAAACAATGTTTGAGACATAAGTGAAGCAATATTTTAAGATTAAAAAATGGCCTGTAAAATCCTGCACGACTAATATAAAATCTTTCAAAAAGAAAATACTGATTACAGTATTTGCACGGATTGAACAGTTGCAAATTTACGAAAAATAAATGGCAATAGCTAAAAACCTTTGCAGCATTGAATTAAGGGTATATAATACGATCCTGAAAGCACTATTTTACAGGATGATAATATTTCAGCGCTTCAGGCAGATAACCTTGTATCCTAGCAATTCTCTTAGAGTCCACCGGATGGCTGCTTAATATTTCAGGTGTTGTAGAGCCACCCTTAAGTTTGGCCATCCTTTGCCAAAAAGGAACCGCTTCACGGGGATTATATCCGGCCATAGCCGCGAAAATTAATCCATAATGGTCTGCCTCATATTCCTGGTTACGCGAATTGGGAAGTAGCACGCCGATTTGCGCAGAGGGCGCAAATACCGCGTTAAAAATATTATTAGCATTGCTATTCCCCTGGGTAAAAATATCACCCGCAATGCCCACTCCCTGGGCCACTAAAGCCTGGCTCATCCTTTCCTGTCCATGATGGGCCACTGCATGGGTAATTTCATGTCCTAATACTATTGACAAAGCCGCTTCATTTTGAGTAACGGGAAGCAGTCCGGTATATACCACCACCTTTCCACCCGGCATGCACCATGCGTTCACTTCTTTATTATCTACCAGGTTAAATTCCCAATTATACCCATCCAGTTCTTTGGATAATCCTTTTTCTTTATAATATTGGGTAATAGCATTAGCTATGCGCGTGCCTACCCGCCTTACCATCTCGGCGTCTTTGCTGGAACTGCTACTAACCACTCTATTTTGTGAAAGAAAGCTTTTGTATTGTGATACAGCTTCCTGTTGTAAAGAGGATTCTGAAACCAGGGAAAGTTGGTTTCTTCCGGTAATCGCATTGGTAGTGCAGGCTACCACAAATAAACTAACTGCTATGAATAACAAGTGAATTTTTTTCATTTTATTTTCCTTTTTTTATTTATAAAACAATAGACGTACCAAGTTTATGATGTAGGTACAAAATAAAGATGCAAGAAAATATAAAATTGGTTGCAAGAGAAAAATGAAGAGTGTAAATATTACAATTCTTTACGGCGCGATTTTCTACGGTCCCTATGCTTTAATATGGGAACGCGGCCTTCATTACCTTTTAATAAACGGCTGATATTCTTTTGATGGGTAAGCACAATGAGGGCTGCCACCGCTACGGCGAAGACCCTGTAAAAAACTTCTTTTTCATTATAGATCCATAACACGCATATCGGAAGAGCCACCCCGGCAAGTATAGAACTCAAGGAAACATATCTTGTTAAATAAAGAACCAGTAAAAAAACGCCCACACAATTGATAGCCACAATGGGCTGAATGGCGAGTACCATTCCAAATAAAGTAGCCACCCCTTTGCCACCTTTAAACTGTGCCCATATTGGGTAAATATGCCCGATAACGGCAGCCAACCCTAAACCAATCATGAGGTTGGTACGATCTAGTTCATTCGAAAGATAATAAGGTAGTAAATTATAAAGCGCTACGGCAAAGATCCCTTTGAGCATATCCCCAATCATAACAATCGTCCCAAACTTTGGTCCGAGTACTCTGAATGTATTGGTAGCGCCCATGTTGCCACTTCCATAATCGCGTATGTCAATTTCAAAAAAACGCTTACTAATAATTAAGGCTGTAGGAATTGAACCAATAAAATAAGCTACGACAATTAAAATAAATTCTTTCATATCTTGATATCAGGCAATCTTGAGGATAGACAAATATAAGATTAAATTCATGTCGCCATCTTTTAATTTTGGTAAAGTTTATTTTATAATTTCCGAAATAACATCGCCAGCCAGCCCTCTTTCTGAAAAATAGATTCTTTAACAAAGTATTTCTCTGTAAATAAAATTTCCATCGCTGGTTCATCTTTCGATAAAAATCCTGACGTTAATAATAAACCTCCTGTTGGTAAAATAGCCGATATGGGTGAAGAGGATTCCGTTATTATATTCAGATTGATATTGGCAAGTATAATGTCGGCCTGGTCCATTCCTGAGATGGTATTAGTCTTTTTGACTAAAATGTTTTCACAACCATTTGCTAATATATTTTCATTAACATTATTGATACTCCATTCATCATAATCAACAGCCACCACTTTTGATGCGCCCTCTTTTTCGGCAAGAATAGCCAGCACCCCGGTGCCTGTACCGAAGTCAAGAACCGTTTTATTCCGGAAATCAATTTTTTCCATAAGGGTTATCATCAAAAAAGTAGTGGCGTGATGCCCTGTACCGAAACTCATTTTTGGAGTGATGATCAGATTGTGTTTTACATTTTCTACGGGCTGATGGAAAGCGGCCCTTATGGCTACAAAGTCCTTAATGATTACCGGTTGTAAACCACTCTCCCACTGCTGATTCCAGTCTTCCGCTTCTATAATGGTCTTCTTAAAACTTTTATCATCAACTAAAACTTCTTTTAATTTTTCCTCATCAAAATCTACCTCTTTAATATAGGCAATCAGTTTTTTTTCTTCCTGCTCAAAAGCATAATAATTGATGTCTGATAATTCTGACATCATAATATCAGACTGTTCATCAGATGAAATTTCTATTTCAATTTTTATAAAATGGTTCATAAAAAAAAGCCTGCATTTTTAATACAAGCTTTGGAATATTTATTTTAAAGTAAGATTAATGATTATCAGGATGCTGACGTGGTGATGCACTTTGTTCAGGTTTTGGCAACAAGGCTTTTCTGCTCAATTTAAACTTACCTGATTTAGGATCTACACCAATCAGTTTTACTTTTACTTTATCTCCTTCCTGAAAAACATTATCCATATTTTCAAGGCGTTTCCACATAATCTCAGAAATATGTAAAAGTCCCTGCTTGCCCGGTAAGAATTCTACAAAGGCGCCAAATTCTTTAATGCCCTTCACGGTGCCTTCATAAATATCTCCCACTTCCGGTTGCGCCACAATACTATTAACCCACGCTACTGCCTGATCCAGGCTTTCCTTATTAGCCGAGAAAATACTTACCTCACCGGTTTTTCCTACTTCGGTAATATTAATAGTAGCGCCGGTAGTCTTTTGAATTTCCTGGATAATTTTTCCGCCGGGCCCTATCACTGCTCCAATAAATTCTGAATCAATGATCAGTTTTTCCATTCTTGGCGCCTGTGGTTTCACGTCGGCATTATGTTCAGGAATACATTGGTACATGGCATCCAGGATGTGCATTCTTCCTTTTTTTGCCTGGTCCAATGCCTGCCTCATAATATCCATGCTAAGTCCATCCACTTTAATATCCATTTGCACACCGCAAATTCCATCCCGGGTCCCGGTTACTTTAAAATCCATATCGCCCAGGTGGTCTTCATCACCCAGTATATCAGAAAGAATGGCAAATTTTCCTTCTTTTGAAATCAATCCCATCGCAATACCACTTACATGTTTTTTGAAAGGTACACCCGCATCCATCAACGCCAGCGAGCCTGCGCAAACCGTAGCCATAGATGAGGAACCGTTACTTTCAAGAATATCACTCACCACTCTTACAGTGTAGGGATAATCACTTCCCGGCATAATCTGTTTCAAAGAACGCATGGCAAGGTTACCATGTCCCACTTCGCGACGGCCAACGCCACGCATCATTTTTACTTCGCCTGTAGAGAAGGGAGGAAAATTATAATGCAAAATAAATTTAGAATAATTGCTGGTAGCAGCGCTTTCCACTAATAATTCATCAAGCGGCGTACCTAGCGTTACTGTGGTTAAAGATTGAGTTTCACCACGGGTAAATAATGCGGAACCGTGCGGTGAGGGAAGAAAGCTTACTTCCATGGTCAGCGGCCTTATCTCTTCTAATCCGCGGCCATCAAGGCGTTTGCGGGTTTCCAACATCATATCGCGAACCACATGGTATTGCAGATCTTCAAAATAATGCTTTATCAATCCTTTATCTTCATCCGGCAAATCTTCACCGAGGTTTTCCGTAATTTCTGTAAGAAGCTTATCAAAAGATTCCTGCCTCTCATTTTTTGCTGAAGGCGTAGAAGCTATTGCCAGCATTTTATCTTTTGAAAAAGCAATTATTTTTTCATTCAATTCTTCGTTACGGTAAGGCTTCGCATATTCACGTTTTGCAGTAACCCCTGCTTTATCTCTTAATTCTTCCTGGGCCTTTACCTGTATTTTGATAGCGTTATGTGCCACTTCAATAGCTTTAACCAAATCCTCTTCCTGGCATTCCTTAGCTTCCCCTTCCACCATCATTATGTTTTTGTCAGTGGCCGCAATTAAAAATTCCATATCGGCTTCTTCCAATTCTGAACGGGTAGGGTTTACTACAAATTCTCCATTTACTTTTCCAATTCTCACTTCTGAAATGATCTCCTGAATCGGAATATCGGAAACAGCCAAAGCTGCTGAAGCCGCAAGGCAGGCCATCGAGTCGGGCATTATTTCCGGATCACTTGAAACCAGGGTAACCAAAACCTGCACATCGCATAAATAATCATCAGGAAATAATGGCCGCAATGCACGGTCAATCAGCCTTGAAGTCAAGACTTCATAATCATTCAGCCGCGCTTCTCTCTTAAAAAAAGACCCGGGAATTCTGCCCGCCGAAGCGAACTTTTCCTGGTAATCTACTGACAAGGGGAAAAAGGATTGCCCTACTTTCGGCTCGCGATTTGCCACTACTGTGGCTAATATAACGCAGTTGCCTAAACGCACGGTAACCGCTCCATCAGCCTGCCGGGCCACTTTTCCTGTTTCAATCGTAACCATCCGGCCATCGCCTATATCAAAAGTTACATTTATGGGATTGGGTGTATTCATCATTATTAATTAGTTGTAAAAAAAGAATTCCCAACCGTGTTATTCAGTTGGGAATAGCTAACAATATCATTTTAAAAATAAAATTATTTACGAAGTCCTAACTTTTCAATTAATGCACGATAACTGGTTAAGTTGTGCTTTGTAAGATAAGATAATAAGCTTTTTCTCTTGCCTACCATTTGCATTAAACCACGCTGGGTGCTAAAATCCTTTTTATTGGTTTTTAAATGGCCGGAAATGTGATTTATCTTTTCGGTAAGAATAGCAACCTGGGCTTCAATAGAACCAGTGTTTGTTGCGTTTCCGCCAAAGTCAGCATAGTATTTTGCTTTGTTTTCTGATGTTAAATAAGGCATTTGTATAAAATAATTTTAATAATTGGCTGCAAATGTAGGATTAAATTTTGATTTTTCATGACCAGGGCTTCTAATAAAATTTTAAAGTTTAAACTTCCCCATTAATTTAAATGTATAAATAAATTCTCTTTTTTAAACGGCACATCCAAAAGTCATGAAAAATCCAAAATTGACAAATCATTCTTTTTTCAAATAGCGTTTGCGAAAGTAATTGAAAACCTTCATCTTTACTTCTGTATATGCTACTTATATATTTACCCACAATTACCCCAAGAAGCGAATATATTTTTGAATTCATTTTCAGAGAGGAACTGGGTATTAGCTACCGTACCACAAAAGATCTTATTGCATTTGAAAAATACACCGGAGAAAAGATCAACTATTCACCGCATCAAATTCAGGATGAATTTTTCATAAAAGCCTCCGGATTATTAGCGGATGATGGACTCCAAAGAATTGATATTCCGGTTGCAGAAAAACATCAGATGAAAGTTTTATTTCCAAACGAAGAAGATAATGTGGGCTTCGATATTTTTTCGGCTGCGTTTTATATGCTAAGCCGCTATGAGGAATATTTACCCTTTAACCCCGATAAGTATGGGCGGTTTAAAGCCACAGAAAGTTTAGCCTATCAGAATAAGTTTTTACAAATTCCCATTGTTGATACCTGGATTATCTGTTTCAAAGATATCTTACTGCAAAAATTCTCTTCATTAAAAATAAAACCAACTGCTTTTAAAGCTATCCTCACTTACGATATAGATGTGGCCTATAAATTTAAAGGAAGAAGTTTGTTGCGAAATGGCGGCTCCACATTAAAAGACATTTCAAAATTTGATTTTGCAAATATTTTTGAAAGAATACAAACCCTCTTCAATATAAAAAAAGATCCGTGGGATATTTATGATTATTTATCCGGGACCATTAGCGAAGGGAAATTCCAATCCGTTTTCTTCTTCCTGTTGGGCAATAAATCGGCAAACGACAGAAACTTAAATTATAAGAATCCCCGGATGAAAAAGCTAATTAAAAAAGTAATGAGCTTTAGTGAAATTGGCATTCATCCATCTTTTCTTTCCAATGCTTTCCCTAAAAAATTATGGATTGAAAAAGAAAGGCTCGAAAATATTTCCCAAAAGAAAATAACCAAAAGCAGGCAGCATTTTTTAAAATTCAGTTTGCCCGATACGTACCTTAATTTACTGTCAGCAGGAATTACAGAAGACTATTCAATGGGTTTTGCAGAAATGGCCGGGTTCAGGGCCGGCACTTGCCACCCTTTTTATTTTTACGATTTAAAGAATGAAAAGTCCACGAACCTGAAATTGTTTCCAGTAACGTGCATGGAAGTTACCTTTATGGACTATTTGCAAATGCCGCCTGAGGAGGCTTTACAAAACATTTATAAACTGATGAAAGAAGTTGAAAACGTAAACGGAACTTTTGTAAGCATCTGGCATAATAATACTATCATTAAAACGTCGGCGGTAAAGCACTGGCATTGGGCTCATGACCAGATGCTTAAAAAATTGGAACGATTAATTCAAATCCAAAACTAAATATTGAATGCGTATTGTTTTTACGGTAACCAATGATCTTATTTACGACCAGCGAATGATACGCATTTGCGAAAGCCTCTCTGGTGCAGGGTTCAACATTAAAATAATAGGTGTGAAGCGGAAAGATTCAGATTCTCTTTCGCAGAAAAAATACCAGCAAAAAAGACTCTTCGTTTTTTTTACCAAAGGAATACTTTTTTATATTGAATATAATATTCGCTTATTTTTTTACCTGCTATTCCAAAAGTTTACTGTTATTTGTTGCATTGATTTAGACACCATGCTTCCCGTTTATCTTACTTCGCTCATCAGAAATAAAATTAAAGTTTATGATGCGCACGAATATTTTTCACAACAAAAAGAAATCGTGAGCCGTCCCGCAGTTTATAAAGTGTGGCATTTTATTGAAAGCCATTTTTTACCGGCATTCAAAAATGGCTATACAGTTAGCGATAGTATTGCCGCGGAATTTTCAAAACTATATGGGGTAAACTATACCGTCATCAGGAATGTTCCCGTTTTACAATACTTTCATGAGATTGAAGAAAAAGAAAAAATCATTTTATACCAGGGAAGCGTAAATGAGGCGCGCGGTTTTGAATTTCTGATACCTGCCATGAAAGAGGTGAACGCTCTTTTGTTTATTTATGGTAATGGTAATTTTTGGGATGAAACCCGAAAACTTATTGAAGACAATAATCTGCAACATAAAGTATTTTTAAAAGGAAAAATAAAGCCTGACAAACTGAAAGAGGTAACGCAGAAAGCGTACATTGGAATTAACCTGGTAGAGCCTCTTGGGTTCAATCAATTGTATTCTTTGGCAAATAAGTTTTTTGATTACATGCACCACGCTATTCCACAGGTAACCATGAATTTTCCCGAATACAAAAAAATAAATGATGAGTATGACATTGCCTTGCTGATCAATGAACTGACAACTAAAAACATTGCCAACGCTATCAATGAATTACTCAATAACGAAACGAAATACATAAAATTAAAACAAAATTGTATGTTAGCAAGGGAGCATTTTACCTGGCAAACTGAGGAAAAGATCTTAATAGGTTTTTACAATAAAATTACCCGGCGCTAACATCCCTTTTAAAATAAAATTATTTTACAGGACAAAATAATATACCCTTTTAACCATAAAAAAAACTACCAATCAACCATCGTCACCTCCATATTGTTTGCTTTGATGTACCCTACCCTGCTGACTATGGCGGCGCATTCGATCTTTTTTATAAAATAAAAGCATTGCATCATTCAGGGATAAAAATTCATTTGCATTGCTTTGAATATGGCCGTGGGCAACAACAGGAGCTCAACCGGTATTGCGAAGAAGTACATTATTATAAAAGAGAAAAAAGGTTGACAGGCTTTTTACAGCGTTTACCCTACATCGTTAGTTCAAGAAAAAATCCGCACCTTTTAAGAAATCTTTTGAAAGACAAGGAACCTCTTTTGCTGGAAGGAATTCATTGCACCTACTATTTATACAATGGTGCACTCCAAAACAGGAAAGTTTTGGTTAGGCTTCATAATGTAGAATTTGAATATTATCATCAACTGGCAAAGTCAACTAAAAATATTTTCAAAAGAATTTATTTTTCCGTTGAAAGTAATCTGCTGAAAAGATACGAAGCCGCCATCGCTAATAAAGCAAAATTGCTGGCAGTAAATGAAAAGGACAAACTTTTCTTTCAAAATGAATTTGGAGCGAAAGACGTAAAATACCTACCGGTGTTTTTACCTTTTACCAATGTGAAATCAAAAACAGGAAAAGGTACTTTTTGTCTTTATCAGGGAAATCTTTCTGTTCCCGAAAATGAAAAAGCGGTTACCTGGCTTTTGAAAAATGTATTCAATGATTTGAAAATAAATTTTGTTGCAGCAGGCAAAAACCCTTCCGCCTCCTTAAAAAATCTGCTAAATAATCATGAAAAAGTACGCCTGGTTGAAAATCCATCTGAAGAAAAAATGGAAGAATTAATTGAGAACGCACACATACATTTATTGCCTTCTTTCAACTCTACAGGAATAAAAATAAAACTATTGAATGCGCTTTTTGGCGGACGGTTTATAATTACCAATCAAGCTTCCCTCGATGGCACTGGCCTCGAAACCCTTTGTGAGATTGCTGAAACGCCCACTGACTATAAAAAAATCATTCAGCAATTATCAACGATATCATTTTCGGAAGGAGAGATTTTTAAACGAAATAGCATCTTACAATCTCAATACAATACCAACAAAAATGTACAGCAATTAATGGAATGGATCTATGGAAACGTAGAAAAATAAAAAGAAAGACCAACCACTTTTGCAAGGTTGATCATCATAAAATAATTCAACAAATTATCCCACACTTATGGAGGCGTTATCCCATACTTTTCCCCGTTCAGTTTTCATAGTGCGTGCCGGGAATTTATTAATTACAAGATAATAATGTGTAGCCATAATGATGGCCGTTCCATAGTCACGGCTGATATTAAAAAGCAGGTGCATAATTTCATCAGAAGTTTCGGGATCAAGATTTCCGGTGGGTTCATCCGCCAGAAGGAGTCTGGGAGAATTTAAAAGAGCACGTGCAATATCAATTCTTTGTTGCTCCCCACCGCTAAGTTCAAAAGGCATTTTAAACCCTTTGGTCTTCAGCCCAACTTTATCTAAAACATCAGCAATTTTTTCATCCATTAATTTCTCGTCTTTCCAACCTGTAGCTTTTAAAACGAACTTCAGATTTTCATTTACATTCCTATCGGTAAGTAATTGAAAATCCTGAAAAACAACCCCGAGATTTCTACGCAGGTAAGGCTTTTTTCTCCAATCCATTTCCCTCAAATCGTAGCCTACCACAGTTCCCTCTCCTTCATTGAAATCAAGATCGGCATATAAAGTTTTTAATAAACTGGATTTCCCGGTGCCGGTCTTGCCAACGAGATAGACAAATTCACCACGGTTCACTGTAATATTTACATCGCCAAGTACCAAAGAATCACCCTGGTAAATATTCGCATTCTTTAATTCCACAATTGCTTCTGACATATTTCTCAATTAATTTTTTATGGGAATAATCCGGCTTATTCTCAGAGAGCGTAAAGTTAGTTTTATAATTATATTTTTCAGTGAAGAAATATTATACCTCTGTTAAAAAAAATAATTTTAAATTAAAACTATAAAAATAGTTGTTAAACTAAATAATTAGTTTAATTTTGTTTTTAGAAAGATACAAAATGATAAAAACGAAAACCTTAACAAAAGCCGAAGAACAAATAATGCAGGTAATATGGAAATTGAAGAGTGCATTCCTGCGGGATATTTTAAATGAAATTCCTGATCCCAAACCCCATCAGAATACTGTGGCAACCATCATAAAGATTCTTGTAGAAAAAGAATTTGTGGGTATAGAGGTCTTTGGAAGAACACATCGCTACTACCCTTTGGTAACTAAAGATGTTTATTCAAAAGGAAGAGTAAAATCACTTGTCAAAAAATATTATGAAGGTTCGTTTAGTAATATTGTTTCCTCTATGGTGAAAGAAAACAGCCTCAGTATTGAAGAATTGGAGATGCTGGTAAAACAATTGAAAAAGTCGAAATAAGTCTGACGGTCTCCGTCTGACTTCACTTCTTTAAGGACGATCGGACTGGGACCGTCGGATCGTGTGGAAAACAGGTCAGATGGAGACCGTCAGACCCGATAAATTAAAAACACTTTTTATGATAACTCTTGCCTGGTATCTGTTGAAAGTAATTATCTGCTCCGGCATTTTATGTGGCTATTATTTTTTAGCGCTCAGAAATAAAGTTTTTCATAGGTGGAATCGTTTTTTCCTTCTTGCATCTGTAGCGCTTGCGTTGCTTGTTCCTTTAATGAAAATAAATATTTTTCAAAATCCGGATACAGAAAAAGGAACAGTAATCCAGATGTTGCAAACTATAAGTTATGGCGATGAAGTGGTAATGGAATACAGCCGGAACAGCGGGTTTCAAATCAATTCGGAAAACTTTGCAGGGGCAAGCTATTTATTGATCTCCGGAATTTTCCTTACCATCTTCCTTATCGCCTTATACAAAATAATAAAGCTTAGGAAAGAATATCCTGAAACAAAAATTGTAGGAATCAGTTTTATTGGCACAAATGCCAAAGGCACGCCTTTTTCATTTTTCAATTCCATTTTCTGGAATAATGCAATTGACCTTCATTCCAGGCCCGGACAACAAATTTTCCATCATGAAATAGCGCATGTAAAAGAGAAACATTCTTACGATAAAATCTTCATGAATGTGGTGTTGATATTTTTCTGGATCAATCCATTCTTTTGGTTAATGCAAAAAGAATTGCACATGATCCATGAATTTATAGCGGACCAGGAAGCGCTGGAAGATAATGATCTCAATGCTTTCGCAGAAATGATACTACAAACCGTTTATCCCGGGCAAAACTTTTCACTCACCAATAGTTTCTTTTATTCACCTTTAAAAAGAAGAATTCTCATGCTTACAAAAAATAAAAATCCGAAAGTAAACTACCTGAGCAGGCTGTTGGTGTTACCACTTGCAGCAATTTTATTTTTTGCTTTTACGCTTAAAGTGAAAACAGCAACAAACGATAAACCGGCTTATGATGGAAAAACAATCACTGTGGTAATAGACGCAGGGCATGGCGGAGATGACCATGGCGCCGTTTCTCCGAATGGTTTAGTAGAAAAAGACATCACTCTTTCCATTGTTAAAAAAATCGCCGCTCTAAATTCCAATAATCATATTAATATCTTGCTTACAAGAGATAATGATCAAACTGTTTCTGTAAAAGACAGGGTTGAATTTGCAAAAACAAAGGGAGCCAATATGTTTATATCTGTTCACCTGGATGCCAGGTCAAGTGATGAGACGCAAGATAAAAACGGAATCTCTGTTTTGATTGACAAAAACAATAAAAATATTGTACTGGCATCAGCGCTGATCCATGAATTGAAAAAATCTTACACAACAGATGATAAAATCCGCTCGCGTAAAAATGGGGTTTGGGTACTTGATGCAAACATTTGTCCTGCCGCCATGATTGAATGTGGATACCTGACTAATGCAGGCGATGAAGCGTTCATTGCCAACAATACCAACCAGGAAACAATTGCGAAAAATATTTTAACAGCAATTGAAAAATATGCAGTCAGTTTAAGTAGTAATAAATCGGCAACAGTAATCACCAATTCTTTTGAAAATCCGGTAATGCCTGATACCATCCCAAATATGAATTATAAAGATAAAAAAATAACCGACCTTAAAATGAAGCCAACCTCAAATAAAGTGGAAGTAACTTATTCTGATGGTTCAGGTGAAACGATTACAAAAGATGAAGCGAAAAGAAGGGAATTTGCTTTG
>JBDSOE010000041.1:0-14930 GCA_039915005.1 Ginsengibacter sp. | reverse complement strand
GATCAATTGAAAATATCCATACTTTCTGTTTTGATGATGTTGCTGCCCGTAATACTTTTACTGATTGTTATCCTGTTCCTCCTTTTTTCTATTGATGAACCGCGGTTGGTAATAACGTATGGATTCTGTATTTTCTTTGGATGGATTAGCGCCATCATTTTTGGAATGACCTTTAAAACGCTTCCCTTTATTCTCTGGAACAAAACGTATCATGATAAAGCTGGTGCGGGCAAAACGCCCAATCCACGGGATTTATTCAACAATAAAATATTTTTATGGATGGCCGGTTTTTATCTTTCCGGATTTATTCTTTTTATTGCAGGCGTTCTTATATCCAATGAATTTATTTTGAAGTCAGCCGCATTTCTTTTAGTAATTACTGCTGTTTTGTACAGTACCAATGTACTTAAAATGGTGATGCATAAACCCAAAAAGCTATGAATGAAATTACCAATGATGAAATAAAATGCGAACAGGCACTGAATGATCTGCATTTTGTAATGGATCCGGAAATTGGTCTGAATGTCGTGGATCTCGGCTTAATATATCAGCTTGATTTTGATGAAACCACAAAGAAGATTTATTGTACCATGACGCTTACTACTCAATTTTGCCCAATGGGCGAATCTATTCAAAGTGGCGTTATTACTTCACTACAGCAAACCTTTCCCGATTTCGAACCAGATGTGAGCGTTATTTTTGACCCGCCGTGGAGCGCTGTAAAAATTTCTCCTGAAGGACGTGATTATTTAAACATGTAAATAAAACAATGCTGAGCAACACCTGTAAAACCGCTATAAAAGCCGTCATTTTTCTTTGTTCCAAATTTGATACGAAAGAAAATTCGGGCATCAAAGAAATCGCTGAATACATTAACGCCAACGAGCATACTGTTGGAAAAATACTCCAGTTGCTGGTGAAACAAAATGTAATCAAAAGTGTGAAAGGCCCTTCCGGTGGATTTTATATTTCCAAAGAACAACAACAACAACCCATTATAAACATTGTAGAAGCCATTGACGGTAAAGAAATATTTAATAGTTGCGGATTGGGTTTAAGCAAATGCTCCTCTTCGCATCCGTGTCCCATTCATAATGAATATAAAGAGGCGCGTGATATTATTGAAAAACTATTTAACCAAAAAAGAGTGCTTGATTTGTGTAAGCCTGTCAACCTGGGATTGGCCTATTTAATTGGCTGATGGATTTTTATTTCTTTTCAGTATTTATTTTTCCCCTTCCTTTTTTATTTCCTTTACTTTTATTTTTTTAAAAAATATTTTTTCACCAAAAGATAAGAGTATGTGGTGGATATACGCATTGCTTTCAGCCTTCTTTGCCGCGCTCACGGCCATTTTTGCCAAGGTAGGAATTAAAGGAGTAGATACCGACCTGGCAACTGCTATACGAACGGTCGTTATCTTAGTCCTTGCCTGGGGCATCGCATTTTTTCGCGGCGGCACCTCTACTATCAACACGCTTACCAGGCAAAATATTTTATTTCTGAGTCTATCGGGCGTGGCCACAGGGCTTTCATGGATATTTTATTTTAAGGCACTGCAAATGGGCAAAGTATCGCAGGTGGCGCCTGTTGATAAAATGAGTGTAGCCATTGCTATTATCTTATCAGTCATTTTTTTGGGAGAATCACTGGATGCGAAAATGATCATCGGCGCATTGCTGATCATTGGCGGAACATTGGTACTAATTTCCTAACGCTCCCCGCAAAGTTTGTCGCAAAGGCTGCCAACCTTAATAGGTTTATTCCAAATTAGAAATACATTTCCAAAGGTGACAATCTTCCCGTACTCTGCATTTCTACATAAACCCATAATCCAACACCCTGCGTAAATATTTTTTATCCTGGAAGATCCAAGTTACTTCATAACTGCCGGCATTGTCTTTTGAGAATAGATATATGTAAATACGCCGTCCGTCTTTTGATTTGTAAACCGCATTGGTGGTGCGTTGCACGCCTTTATCATTATAGGTAAGGTTCAAATTGTACAGATCAAAATACGCAATTTTAGGAATAGCCACGGTGTCTCCATCAATAATTAATGAAACCTCACTGATGTGGGTTAAAGGCAAACTTCCAAAATTACCATAGTATGTTTTCCTGTCAATCCGTATCAGGTATTTTTCATCGTAATCCAGTTTGTGCCCAGTCTTATCGAAGCGGGAAATTTTTACAGATGCCTTCACTCCCCCGCCTTCAAAATTCATAGAATCATTTCCGAAAGACGAATAGGGAATTTTCTGTAAACTGGCAGCACTCGCACTTTCGCTGATACCGGCCAGGGCAAAAGCAGCCACTTCTGCCCGCACATTTTTGGGTTGTAATCTTACAAACGATTCATTTTTTCTTCGTGTATCCTGGTATTCATAATCCTTTTGTGCCTTACAGAAATAAGAAAATAGTAAGAAGACTACAACAAGCGGGTATTTGATAAATTGTTTGATGGACTTATTATTTGGGTTGAAAATTATTAAACTTATTCTACAATAGGGTAGCCCTTTGAGATCCAATCCGTTTTAATATTCATGGGCAAATTCAATAAATGATAATTAGAGAATTTCATTTTTTGCAACTCATCAATTGCGGGGCGCACATTGGGGCAGCGCGCAAAAGGACAACAGCCGCAATAAATAACAATGGAAGTATCCCTGGGCAATCTGGCAATTTCTTCTTTAAATTTTTCCAAATTTTTTTCATTATTCACCATGCCGATGTCTATGGAGTTAGGAATGAGCGCACCAGGGCCCACACTGATTATCACCGGTAGATTTTTATTGCTTTGAATCGTTTTAGCCAATGCAGCCGGCTCCATTAATTGATCGGCAGTCCATTTTTCAGGCTTCTGGGCCTGAATGGTATTGCATCCGGTTATTAAAAGAGCAAATAAGAAATAATAGAGTAAGGATTTTTTTTTCATGTACTGGTTTCATTTTATTTTATCAAATTTAAAATTAAAAACACAGTCCCATCTTTAATTAACTTTTTTCTTTCACTTCTCTTTTTCTTTAGATCTTTTAAAGCCATTAAAAAGATCGACTTTGAATTGTATATTTCCATCAGAGCCAGGGCGCCCCCTTAGGAACAAGCTGCTGCCGGTTTTTTTTGTAACGTCCGAATTCTTAGGGTCGTAGTCAGCACTTCTTTTTTTAAGATTACTGAGAGGTATTTGCACACTTAAATCAGTATTTCCTTTTGTACTATATACGCCTTCCACAAAAATCGTAAATACGGTTGATGCCATTTCCATCCGATTGATCCTTACTTCTTCATTAGCAATTTGAAGGATGTCTTTTAACTCGGCAAATTGTATATTTTCAAAATCCCTGTTTTTAAATAAAAAGTTTTGTACCTTTTTTATAGGTTCAAAATTTTTTAAAACGCCATCTTTTAAAGAAAAATCAATGGTGCTGGCAACACTTCCCGGGTAAACTTCGCCATTATTATTGAGGCCGAAAGTGCCATCTGCTTTTGCGCTTAATTTGCCCTCAAGATTGTTGGCTTCAATACCGTTTTGTCCAAAATTATTGAATGTCGAAAATATTTTATTTACTTCTACATTCTTAATGGCTGAATGAAAAGTAACCTGGTGAAAATTACTATTTCTGTTTACCAATGAACCGCTAAGATCAAGTCTGCCACCGCCATACAACATACTCACCTGGTGAATTTCATAGCTTTCAGAAAATAAAGAAACATGGGCAGTAACGTTTTCTGCCTCAAACTTTTTATATTGCAGCCGGTCTGTTTTAAGATGTACGTCCAGGCTCCCCTGGTCTAATATGTCATCTATTTTCGCTGATATTTTTCCAAGCTTCGCTTTTTTATTATTGGAACGATTCACTTTTTTTCCTGGCTTCAATAAATAAATAAAAGGCGATAAGTTTAAAGAAGAAGAATAAATATTCCAGTCAATGTTTACTCTGTTCGGTCCGGTGTTCATTAATGTCAGCAGATTATTGGCATGACCGTTCATAGTAACTTTATTATCCAATACCACACATTGAAGATCAGTAACCGAAACGTCTGAGTTTTTAAAAATTAATTTGCCATTTGCATTCTTCATTTCTATTTCTCTCGGCGCATACCAGATGGTTCCATCTGAAAATGTAATTACACCATTTACAAAAGAATTGGTATTGTTATTCCTTTCAAGAGGGCCTCTATAAGTCAGGTTAGCGCTGCCTTTTCCGTGAGTCAGTTGAATACTGTTGCTTCCTAACATATTATTTAACGTGGCAAGGGCAAAATTGGACTTAAGATCCGCGGTTAATAAAGGTTGATACAAATTCAGTATTTCAATATGGTTTGAAGTAACAGGAAGGCCATTCCAATCAGCAGAAAAATTATTGAGCTGTATTTTTGAGTTGGCATCCTTTCTTGGCAAAGAGGTATCCACCTCATTTGTAAAAAATCCTGAGAAAGTGGCATTGCTGAAGTCCAAAAAGGGAGTTGTTAAGTTAGATTTTTTCACCTCCCATTTTACTACGATCACAGGGTCGCCTCCTTTTAACGGCCCATTAATAATAGCATCAACATTTATTTTTTTATCCAGGTTCACGATAGACAATGCCGATGAAATTTTTTCGGGCAATAAAGATTTTGCAAAATCGTAAAGAATATTTTTAGTGTGAACTCTTAAATTAAATTGCGGAGCGGGGCCTTGTAAATCAAAATTTCCACTCACGTTAAATGGTTGCCCCGCTATTTTTATGTTAATGCTGTCGGCTGATAATTGATGAAGAAATTTATTAAATCTTACCTCAAACTTCCCTTCAAATGTTTTTTCTTTTACAAAACTTCCCTTTGCCAGGTTGAAAGAAAGATCATGAATGAGCATATCCGATTTTGAAGAGACCAGCAAAAATGAATCTTTGTCATCAATCCGGATATTTAATTTCTTTGCAAGAATATTATACAGTTTTCCCTTCTTTTTATCATCAAGTATTACCCTTACATTTTTTAAATCAATAAAATTTAATTCATTTTTTTCGGTCGCTTTGTTTTTATCAGACGGGATATTTTTCTTTGATGAAAGCAGGTATTCATTGGTGTAGCCACTGTTATCCGTAAACAAATAAATATTTGCGTTTACTATTTTAAGTCCATCAACCGCAAATTGTTTTTTTATAAGATTAGCAATATTTAGCTGGGCAAAAATCTCCTCACCCTCAAAAAACGGATGATGATGCTTTGAAAATAAGGAATCAGTTATGACCACCTTATTTAACAATACCGAGACTTTCGGGAAGGTCCGGAAGAAATTTAATTCAATATCTCCAATGGATAAAGATCCATTTATTTCTTTACTTACTTTTTCAGTTACCTGTTTTATTATTGCCTTCTTATGTGCGGAAACATAGGCCAGTACAATAATGTAGAACACCACTACCAATCCAATGAAGATGATAAATCCTTTAATAAAATATTTTAAATATCTTTTCATTCCGGCGCTTATGGTGAACCAGCAATGAATTCTAATTACCGTGCCAATATTTGAGTAAAGTATTTATAAAAAGAAAAGACGTTTTTTCCAGGCACAATTCAAATTGCCGCTACAGACTAAAGGTTGCCACCTTAAAAAAATATTTTTAAATTCGAAATAGCTTATTAAGTTTAGCAACCTTTCCGGCATTTGATGGTTCCCAAAAAAATCATTAATGAGAAACCACGGTATCCAAAACAACCCTGGAGTTTGCTTTTTCCTGTCTTGCTTTCTTTTTGAAAAAACCGCGTAGCAAAAAATTATGCTGGATGGCTTCGAGATCATCATCCAATTTTTTGGATGCTGATTGTAGATTTTGTAAAGTGATTTTTATTTTGCCGGCGGATTGTTCATCATTCAATAACATCCCTATCGGTGAATTTTTATCGTTCAACCCTTTATTTAAAGTGTTGCCCGCATCTTCCAGATTACCGATAGCTAACTTAGAAGTATTGGCTACCTCCTGTAATTCAGTAACCGTTGCCCGCAATCTGCTGAAAATAACTGTGTCCGTCACAAGATCATTTGCCAAAGTGCCTTTATTATTGAGTTTAGAAGTATAATCAGAAACATTAGAAGAAAGTCTTTCAAGATTCCTCGCGGCACTTTGCAGAGTAATAGTTGTGGCATTTATCTGGTTAATTATCGTTTCATCCGTCAATAATTTTCCAATAGAACCTTCTCCTTTTACCAGGCGGCGGCTGATTGTTTTAAAATCGCTGGTTATCTGAAGAAGATTATCATTATTTTGAGAAAGCGTGTTCATCATGGCATCGGTGCTTAATAATTTATCAGTACCCAATATATCACCTTCTTCTATCTCTCCTGATTTTAAAGTACCACCGTAAATCTCAATGATCTTATTACCAATTAATCCATCGGTGCTCAATTTGGCTTTGGCGTCTTTTCTGATAAATTGCATTGAATGTTGATCAATACTCAAGTCCACTTCCACCTGCCCTCTTCCGGTAATAATTACTTTTTTTATGGTGCCTACTTTTACTCCTGAAAACCAGATGTTGTTCCCCTTCTGTAATCCATTTACATTATCGAAAAACGATTTAACAGTTATGGATCTTTCAAAAGTTTTTCGCTGAGATCCTAGTGTGAGTATAGTTATCACTAAAATGGCCAATCCCAGCAAAATAAATATGCCCACGATCACCGCTCTTCTGTTATTGGTAGATTTCATCTGTGTATTTTTATTTATTACTGAATGATCTTGCCTACTCCTTTCCTTAGCCGGCTGTATATCACATTCATATCATCACTTTTTGTAAAAATTAATTAATAAAATTATATTCATAAAAATTTCTTATCCTTTCATCAGCACTTTCAAATACCTCATCAAAAGTTCCCTGTTTTATAAATTTTCCATCAAATAACATAGCCACTTTATCGCCCGTCATTTTTGCGCAGGTCAGATCGTGTGTAATAATGATGGAAGTGGTATCAAATTTATGTTTTACCAAATTGATAAGGTTGTTGATGTCAATACTCGTTATCGGATCCAGACCGGATGTGGGTTCATCATACAACATTATTTTTGGCCGAAGGATCAGGGTGCGGGCAATACCGATTCTTTTCCTTTGTCCGCCTGAAAGTTCCGCAGGCATCTGATGAATGGCCTGCAATAAGCCCACATCATCCAGCACTTCTTCAATCTCATGCGCTATTTCTTTTTTAGATAAATGCTTTGCATTTCTAACCAAAGGAAAAGCAAGATTTTCTCTTACTGTCATGCTATCATACAAGGCACTGCTTTGAAAAGAAAAACCTACCTGCAAACGAAGTTCCTGCAATTCTTTGTGATTTAATGCTGTTACTTCTTTACCCAAAACATTTGCCGTGCCGCTATCCTGTTTCAAAAGGCCACATATTATTTTTATGAGTACCGATTTCCCCGACCCGGACCTACCGAGCACCACTACATTTTCTTTATTGAATACGTCTAAATTTACACCTTGCAGCACGTGATTACTCCCAAATGATTTATACAAATCACGGATACGGATTACTTCATTAGTATAGTCAATATTTCTCTTTTCCATTTCCATTCAGATTCTGAAATAATTGGTTAGCTGAACAATAAGTATTTCTTCCACAAAGATGAGGAACATAGAAAGTACCACAGAAGCATTCGCGGCTTTACCTACGCCTTCAGTTCCATTGGAAGCATGAAATCCTTTATAGCATCCGACGATACCAATCGTAAATCCGTAGGCAACACTTTTTATTACGGAAGAAAAAATATCAAGAAAAGAAATTTTTTCAAAAGCCGAATGGAAGAAGGCTATCATGCTGGTCATCTCAGTTTGATGAACATTAAGATACGCTCCCATCATAGCCACGAAACCAGTATAGCACATCAGCAAAGGAATCATAATAGTAGTGGCCAATACACGGCTTACTACTAAAAATTTAAATGGGTTTATGGCGGAAACTTCCATAGCGTCTATCTGCTCGGTAACTTTCATGGAACCCAGTTCAGCGCCAATATTAGAACCCACTTTTCCCGCGCAGATCAATGCGGTTACCAATGGCGCCAATGCCCGGATGATCGCTATGGCCACCAGGGAAGGAATCCACGACGTAGCTCCAAATTCCTCTAATGAGGGACGCGATTGCTTGGTGAAAACAAGACCCGTAATGAAACCCGTTAACGTAATTAAAAAAAGGGATTTGTACCCGACCTCATAGCATTGTTTAATAATTTCTTTGACTTCATAAGGAGGTTTAAAAACTTCTTTAAAAAAACGAAGTACAAACTGAACAGCCGAGTAAAGATCAAGGAAGAACTGATCCATTCGTTTTGTAAGCAAATATTTTTCACCTGTTTTGGAGTTCATTTTTTCCCCTGTTACTAATTTTCTTATAAAATTTAATGCAACGCAAAGATGGCACCAAGAAATTAATTTAAACTAAATTACTTCCTATTGTAGTAAACTATTTTACAGGTAGAATTTTTAAAACTTAAAATGCGGGAAGAAATGATGGAGGAAGAAATGATAATTGCCCAAACAAAAAAATGGATCATCAACGTCGTGGCAGGCTGCAATTTTTGCCCCTTCGCCGCTAAGGAGATAAAGCAAAACACACTTCATTACCAGGTGGAAAGCGGCAAAAACATGAAAGAAGGTATCAGCGCTTTTCTAAAAGAATGTATTCGCCTTGATGAAAATGAAAGCATAGAAACCACCTTATTACTTTTTCCGCATTCTTTTCAAAAATTTGATGACTATCTGAAACTTGTTTCGCGGGCAGAAAAAGTATTGAGGCAAAAAGGCTACGAAGGAACTTACCAGGTAGCGAGCTTTCATCCGTTATATTGTTTTTCAGGTTCCTCAATGGATGATGCGGCCAATTTTACCAACCGTTCGCCCTATCCCATGCTGCATATTTTACGGGAAGACGGCGTGGAGCAGGCTATAGCAAAGTATACGCACCCTGAAAACATCCCGGAAAACAATATCATTTTTGCCCACGAAAAAGGATATGAGTACATGAAAAAATTAAGAGATGATTGCCTAAAAAAATGATAAACCAAAAAAATAAATTTAATTTCAATAAAAAACTTTTACGATGACACTCTTTGGTTTCCTCCTTCTTTTATTGATAGCAGCCCTCTGTGGTGGCATAGGTCAATCGCTTGCCGGGTACAACCTTGGCGGATGCCTCGTTTCCATAATTGTAGGATTTATTGGCGCATACATTGGAATGTGGATTGCCGGTAAAATGGGCCTGCCTCATTTTTTTGAGATCAGTGTTGACGGCAAACCTTTCCCCATTATCTGGGCGGTTATAGGCTCAGCCATATTTACTTTTATAGTTGCTTTATTGCGAAGAGTATTTATTGGAGGAAGATAGTTTTTCCCGAAAAACAATTTATTCTCCCCCGCCATTTTTCTGCTTTATCAAAGCCTGGAAATACAGTTTAATCCCATTATCGTATGCCTCCCCGGCCTTTTTTCGTGTGCGTCGTGATATACTTTTGCCGCTAAATCTTTTTCCATTCTTCATTATTTATCTTACAGATCTCGCATCAGTTTTTAAAAATACCTGGGGTCTCATTTCTAATTTACATAGCGCAATGTTTAATAAAATTTTTCCTTCGCCTAGCTCAATTTTATAAAATTACACAGGGATTGTAGCCAAATAAAATAGAGGTATTTTTAAAAGAGAGAGTGATTTTCAAAATCCATCCATTATATTTGAACCTCACAAGGATTCAAGAAAAATGTTCAATCTTATTTTATTTGGCCCTCCGGGGAGCGGAAAAGGAACGCAATCTGAAAAACTGATTGTTAAATATAATTTAAAGCATCTATCCACCGGAGATCTTTTGCGAAGTGAAATTGCGCGCAAGACCTTCCTGGGCATGGAGGCTAAGAAATTTATGGATAAAGGCAACCTGGTACCCGACGAAGTGGTAATAGGAATGATCAATGATGCGCTCGATAACAATCCTGAAGCAGAAGGATTTTTATTCGATTGCTTCCCCCGCACTGCTATTCAGGCAGAAGCCCTTGATTCCTTACTCTCTCAAAAAGATACTTGCATTGATGTAATGCTTGCGCTGGAGGTAAGCGAACAGGAACTGATACATCGTTTGGTAAAACGTGGTGAAACCAGTGGACGTGCCGATGATGACAATGAGCAGGTAATAAAAGCGCGCATCACTGAATATCATAAAAAAACCGCGACGGTCGCCGACCATTATAAGAAAGCACACAAAGTGGTATTGGTAAAAGGAGAAGGCGGGGTAGAAGATATTTTTGCCCGGCTTTCCACAGAAATTGACCGCCTTAAAAAACTTGATAACTGTTAATACTTTTCATTTAATTTTTTTTAGATGATTACAGCAAAAGAAGATTTTTTAAATAAGAACTTTATTCCGATGCTGGAAAAGTTAAATGCCTTTGATAAAGGAAAATGGGGTATGATGGATGCGCAGCAAATGGTAGAACATTTTACAGATGCCGTAAAAAATGCCAGCGGAAAATTAATTTTACCAGGCCTCACCGGAGGAGAGAAGTTAGCTAAAATGCGTTTGTTTCTTCTTAGCGAGGAGCCTTTTAAAGAAAACATCAATAATCCGCTAATCCCTGCAGAAGGGATTCCGCACAGACAAAAAGATTTACCATCTGCTATTAATAAATTACAAAGTGAGCTGAATTATTTCTTCGAGGTTTTTCAAAAAAATCCCGGGCTAAAAACAGGAAATGCATTCTTCGGAGAGTTGGATTACGACATGAATATTCAGCTGCTGCATAAACATGCCTGGCATCATTTGAGGCAGTTTGGGTTGGTGTAGAATGTTTTAAAAGAATTATATTTTCTGTGTATTATTTTTGAGCCATTTAACAATATCATCAAATCTTTTTTCACCGGTAGAAATGGAGATCATGAAATTGTAAAGGAGTTCATCGTCTGCAATAATTTTTACATTTGCATAACGCAATATACTTTCCATCAAAACATAACCTGTTCTTTTATTGCCATCAATGAATGGGTGATTTATAATAATACTTTCTGCAATTGCGGCAGCCTTGGCAAAGAAATCAGGATATAAATCTTCGCCACCGAAAGTCTGAAAAGGCCTTGCTAAAGCGGATTCGAGCCCGTTTAAATCTCTAACTCCCATTGATCCTCCATATTTTCCGATAAGAATTTCATGAATTTCAAGAGATTGTTTAACTGTAATCATTGCGCCAGTTTTTTCAATACTTCACTTCTTTCATCCATTATTTCATTCAGGTACTTTTTTAGATCCCACTCTGTTTCTTTTGATAAGTTTATTTTCTTAATAAACTCTTTCACTGCATTCAATTGTGCCTCATTCAGATTGTCAATTTTAGAATTGATTTCTTTTTTTATTTCTACAATACTCATAACTACAAATTTTATTAATCAAATTTAATCAATAATCAATTGATTTTGTTTTTGAATTAAACAAATTCCTATCAATTCTCTTTCTTCCAATTCGTGTAAATTCGTGTAAACCGTCGTTTGGCAGACGGTGGCTAAAAATTTTACAAAATGAAACTTGGAAATTACATTACAGGCAAATGGATTGAAGGCGATGGTGATGGGCAGGAATTATATAACGCCGTAACCGGCGACGTGATTGCACACGCTACCACAAAAGGTTTGAATTTTTCATCTATACTGGATTACGGAAGAAAGAAAGGAAGCCCCGCTTTACGAAAAATGACTTTCCAGGAAAGAGGAAGAATGTTGAAAGCGCTGGCGCTTCATCTTTTGGAACATAAGGAAAAGTTTTATACGCTTAGCTATAAAACCGGCGCCACCCGTGCAGATAGTTGGGTGGATATAGAAGGCGGCATTGGCAATCTTTTTTCCAATGCGTCTTTAAGAAGAAAACTGCCCGATGAAATTTTCGCATTGGATGGAGAAAACATCGGGCTGAGCAAAGGCGGCACTTTTGCCGCACAACATATTTTGCTTCCAAAAGAAGGCGTGGTGATTCATATCAATGCATTTAATTTTCCCGTGTGGGGAATGCTGGAGAAAATAGCAGTGAACTTACTGGCAGGGGTAGCAGCAGTTGTAAAACCAGCTTCCATCACTTCTTATTTAACGGAAGCGGTAGTAAGAGAGATTATCGCCTCAAAAATATTACCCGAAGGCGCCCTGCAACTAATTTGCGGAAGTGCGGGAGATATTCTCGATCATGTGTCCTCTCAGGATGTAATTACCTTCACGGGCTCGGCAACTACAGGCCTCATGCTAAAATCCAACCCCAATATACTTCGCGAAAATGTGCCTTTTAACCTGGAAGCCGATTCATTGAATTGCATTGTGCTGGGCGATGATGTAAAACCGGATATGCCTGAGTGGGATATTTTTATAAAAGAAGTGAGGAAAGAAATGACTTCAAAGGCCGGGCAAAAATGTACTGCCATCCGTAGAATTTTTGTGCATGAAAATAAAATGGAAGAGGTGTGGAGGTCTATCAGTAAAGCATTGGCCCAAACCACTATCGGTAATCCTGAAAATGAAAAAGTACGCATGGGTTCTCTTGCCGGGCAATCGCAAAGAGAGGAAGTAATGAGCCAGGTGCAAAAATTATTGGCTTCTTCAGAGATACTTTATGGCAGCCTTGACAATGTGGAAGTAATAGATGCCAATAGTAAAAAAGGTGCCTTTATGAGTCCGCTGCTTTTAATAAATCAGCTGCCTTTCAAAAATGATGAAGCGCATAACATAGAAGCATTTGGGCCGGTAAGCACCATCATGCCGTTCATGAATATTGAGGAAGCCGTTGAGCTTGCCAAATTGGGAAAAGGAAGTTTATGCAGCACAGTGGTTACGGCCAATGAAAAATTTGCTAAAGAATTTGTACTGGGTTCAGGCAATTATCACGGGAGAATTTTAGTGCTCAACAGGGATTGTGCCAAAGAAAGCACGGGACACGGCTCACCCTTACCAATGCTTACTCACGGCGGACCGGGCCGGGCTGGTGGCGGAGAAGAAATGGGTGGATTGCGCGGGTTAAAGCATTATATGCAACGGGTGGCCATACAAGGATCGCCCACCATGCTTACTGCAATTACGAATGTATATCAACCGGGAGCAAAGGGAAAAACAGGTTTCATTCATCCGTTCAAAAAATATTTTGAGGAACTGGAAATCGGCGATCAGTTAATCACCCAAAAAAGGAAAATCACTTCTGAAGATATTGACAGGTTTGCCGATTTAAGTGGCGATCATTTTTATGCCCATATAAAAACTACCGATTTTTCTGACACCATGTTTGATGAGCAAGTGGCGCATGGTTATTATATTATAAGTGTGGCTGCGGGACTGTTTGTGGATAGTTATTAAAAAAATCCTGTCTTACTGAATTATGGTATTGATGAATTACGATTTACCAAACCCGTTTATCCGGGTGCAGAAATTTACATTCGTTTTACCTGTAAAGAAAAAATTTCGCAGGAATTAAAAGACCGGAATCCGGAGGTGCCTTTTGTAAAGGGAAGTGATATACCAAAGGGAATTGTAAAGTGGTATGTGGAGATTTTAGACGAAACGGAAGAACCTCTGATAGGCGTGGCCACTATATTAACGATGATTAGGAAGAAACACTAAATTTACAGGATGGAAATTAAAAACGTAAATCAGTTGGAAAATTATTTTCGGAAGGGAAACTTATTTGGATTACCTGGTGTAAACAGAATTGGCGTATTTGGCTCTTTTGCACGAGATGAAAATTTAAAGACATTGATTTGCTGATAGAAGATTATGTAAGTTTGGAATCTCTTATCTCTTTCCAAAAAATATTAAAACAAAACATAGATGTTCCTGTCGATATTGTTTTAAGCAAGTATGCGGAGCCGATTGTTTTTACAGAGCTCAACAAGATTTAAAATATGCAAAACGCAATTACAACCACGAATTAATAAAGCACTAATTACACAAATGAAGAATGTAATGTTATTTTTTTATCAGACTTCCCATGTTGGTTCAATTAGTGTAGCCAAACTAACTAGAGCTTTTAAAGCGAAAAATTTTTATCAACACATAAATTTTTCATTGCTACAATAATTTTTTTATGATGAATGAAACAAAAGAGGGCTATGTAAAATCCCAGACAGAACATGGAATTACGACTATCGAATTTTATCATCCGCAAAGTAATTCCCTTCCCTCAAAACTTCTGGACGCGCTGGCTCTGGAAATACATTATTCCGGAACCCATGATGCTAAAGTAGTGATACTAAAAAGTGCAGGCGAAGGTGCTTTTTGTGCTGGCGCCAGTTTTAATGAACTTGCCGCCATTGATAATGAAAAAGACGGGCTGAAATTTTTTATGGGCTTTGCCAATGTTATTAATGCCATGCGGAAATGCAACAAATTCATCATTGGCCGCATACACGGGAAGTGCGTGGGCGGTGGCGTAGGTATTGCTGCTGCAGCAGATTACAGCATTGCTGTAAAAAAAGCAGAAGTAAAATTAAGCGAATTATCATTGGGCATCGGGCCTTTTGTAGTAGGTCCAGCGGTGGAAAGAAAAATTGGAACCTCGGCCTTTGGTCAATTGTCTATTGATGCCACACTTTGGCGCAATTCGGATTGGGCAAAGAAAAAAGGATTATTTGCCGAAGTGCATGAAGAAGCCAGCGACATGGATGATTCCATTGACAGGCTCGCCAACACATTGGCGCATTACAGTCCTGAAGCCATGGCCGAAATGAAAAAGATCTTTTGGAAAGGAACAGAAAACTGGGATGTTCTTTTAAAAGAAAGAGCGGCTATCAGCGGCCATTTAGTGCTAAGCAATTTTACAAAAAATGCTATCGCTTCTTTTAAAATGAAAAAAGAAAAACAGAGCTCAAATAAAATTTCCAGTTCTTTATAAATTAAATCATCGCGATTTATCCACACTAAAATCAGTAAAGGATAATTC
>JBDSOE010000003.1:0-3372 GCA_039915005.1 Ginsengibacter sp. | reverse complement strand
AAAATAAGATTACTACGCCTGTCGTTTTTGGAAGCTACTCTTTTTACCAGTTTAGACTTTTCCAAATTATCCACCAACCTGGTAATGCTTGGTTTATCTCTGAAGGTGGCTTCACATAATTGCTGCTGGCTCTGCCCTTCTTCTTTCCATAAGTGATACAATACACTCCATTGTTCTATCGTAATATCTATCGCTGATTCTTTAAAGTTCTTTTGTAATCTTCTTGCAATTGCAGTAGATGCTTTTCCGGTGATAAAGCTGTAAAGCTCCCCTCTTTTAAATTGGTTGTTTAACATATAGTTGTTTATGCAACTATACAAATCTAATAATTCCTTTTCATAGAAAAAAATTATTTATCATAATTCTCCATCGGGACCCATAAACCTTTTCCTGAACTTGCAATTGTAAGAATGCTTAATAGACCTTCCTGATTTTAAAGACAATCATCAATATCTTTTCTTTGTAGTTTGACTTTTGTAATTTGATATTTGCAGATGACTTTTATTCTGGTAACTTTCTTTCTTCTTATTTCCTATTCTTTTCTCATTCTCTATTATAGAAAAAGCTGGAAAGAAATAGAAGATTTTGTGCCACAGGAAAAGTTTGATGAAAAGGAATTGCCCTTTGTCTCCATCATTATTGCTGCCCGCAATGAAGAAAAAAATATAGGGAAATGTATTCAATCCATCATTGCACAAACTTACCCGCAAAATAAATTGGAGGTAATTATAACCAACGATCATTCAACAGATAATACGGTTGGCATCATTCATTCATTTCAAAAAGAAAACATCCGTGTTGTCAATCTTGCCGATTTTATCCAGAATAAAATTTTAAATTCCTTCAAAAAGAAGTCCATAGAAACAGCCTTGCAATTTGCAAAAGGGGAATTGATCGTAACTACTGATGCGGATTGTATGGCGCCGGAAAAATGGATTGAAACTATCGTTTCATTTTACAAAGAAAGAAAACCTGCATTCATTGCAGCCCCGGTTGCATTTGTAAGCATTTCGGAGAATGATGGTATTTTAAAACGGGCTTTAAAAATATTTCAATCGCTTGACTTTATGACCTTGCAGGGTATCACGGGCGCATCGGTTTATAAAAATTTTCACAACATGTGCAACGGCGCTAATCTTGCTTACGAAAAAAAAGTTTTTTATGAAGTGAATGGCTTTGAAGGAATTGATGAAATAGCCAGCGGCGACGATATGTTGCTGATGCACAAAATTCACGAAGCGTATCCCGATAAAATTATGTTTTTAAAATCGCTGGATGTAATCGTGACAACACAACCCGAAGAAACGCTGAAAAGTTTTATGAACCAAAGAATTCGCTGGGCCAGCAAAGCTGATAAATACACGGATAAAAAAATATCCGCTGTTCTGCTATTGGTATATCTTTTAAACGCCTGGATCTTTATATTGGGTATCACTTCTTTTTTTATAGCCGCGTCATTTTATATTTTCCTAATTGCTTTTGTTGTAAAAATTATCGTTGAATTAATTTTTCTTTATCCAGTTGCCAAATTTTTCGGAAAACAGAAACTTCTTTGGTGGTTTATTCCGGCGCAGCCCTTTCATATTATATACACCTTGATTGCGGGATGGTTGGGTGTGCTTGGAAGTTATCATTGGAAGGGAAGAAAGGTGAAGTGAGAAAAAATATTTAGATAAATGTATCCTTTAAGCTTTTTCTTTAAAAGATTGGCATAAGAAATTTATTCGAAAAAAGAAAAATTATCGTCAATTATTTAAACAAATAGTATTTAATGAGGACCCGGCTAAGAAAAAATTAGATAATTCTAAAAAACGGCAAGGGCCTAAAAAAATTTTATTTCCTCAATTTGTTAAATTCTATATAAAAAAAAGTACATTGCGACAATTACCATATTAATATAACCTACTCTGGATTCATCAGACAGCTTTGCTTTAAATCTGCCTTAAATAATAATTTATATGAGAATGTTAACCAAATCAATTTTAGTGCTTTTCGTAAGTATTGTGTGCTTGCAAGCAAAAGCGCAGGTCACAACGTCCGCTATTAGTGGAACTGTTTTAGGAACTGACAACAAGCCTCTCAGTGGGGCAACGGTTCGAATCGAATTTACGAATGCGGGTATCAATAAACTAACAATTACTCAATCGAATGGTTCTTTCCTTGTACCCAATCTTAGGGTTGGAGGCCCATATAAGGTAACGGTAACTTTTGTAGGGTACCAGGAAAAATCTGAAGATAATATTCAATTGGAGTTAGGGCAGAATACGCCCGTGGATTTTAAACTGGAACCCAGCTCTGTGAATCTGCAGGGAGTGGTATTAACCGGCAAATCAAAAATATTTGATAACAAACGTACTGGCGCTTCCACCAATATAACCTCCAGCCAGATGAGGGAATTGCCTACTATATCAAGGTCTGCTGATGATTATACCCGCTTAACACCATCGGCTTCCGCCACTATCAACGGAACTTCTTTTGCAGGCAGAAATGGCCAATACAATAATTACTCTTTAGATGGCGCGGTATTCAATAATCCTTTTGGTTTGGATGCGCCTACACCGGGAGGGCAAACAAATTCCCAACCCATATCATTAGATGCGATTGACCAAATACAGGTGAACATTGCTCCTTATGATGTAACACAGGCTGGCTTTACCGGGGCTGGGATTAACACGGTTACAAAAAGCGGGAGTAATATATTTACGGGAACTGTATATGGTTTCTATCGTAATGAAGGCCTTACCGGCAAAAAAGTTGATGGCAATAAAGTGGTGGTTCCTAAACTGGATCAGTACCAGGTGGGCTTTGCATTAGGAGGTGCCATTACAAAGAACAAACTTTATTATTTTGTCAATTTCGAAACGGAGCAAAGAAGCGATGCCCCTACCAGTTATGTGGCCCAAAATGCAGAAAATGTGGGACAAATAAATACATCCAGAGTTCTGCAGTCTGACCTTGATGCTGTGAGCAGCATTTTGAAAAACAAGTATAATTACGAAACCGGCCCATATCAGGGATTTAACCTGAAACAAAAAAGTTATAAATGGCTTGCAAAAATTGACTGGATAATTAATAGTAATAATACTTTGTCCTTTACCTATAATGGCCTGGATGCTTCTAAAGAAAAGCCTGCGCACCCCAGTGCAATTGGACGCCGTGGTCCTGATTTCACCACGCTTCAATTCCGCAACTCCGGATACAGGATCAATAACAAGCTTCAATCATTTGGAAGTGAGTTAAAATCATCATTTGGAAGCAGGTACGCCAATAAATTAAGGTTGGTTTATACTACTTTCCGGGACACGAGAGACCCTTTTTCTACAGCCTTTCCCGTAATCAATATTACAAAAAACAATGTCCGTTACATAATTG
>JBDSOE010000001.1:0-29659 GCA_039915005.1 Ginsengibacter sp. | reverse complement strand
GCTTCACGACCATAAAATTCACCAATCGGTCCTCCCACCAGGGTGCGGGTAATAATATTTGCTCCTAAATAATCATAAATGGGATTGCCGCCTGTAGCCACTTCCAGTACCCTATTCTGATTAATACCGGCATTGGAGCTGATGGAATAGTTCCAATCTTTATTAATAAAATCTTTCCATGTAGCTAAGAATTCAAAACCCTTGTTGCTGAAAGTAGCTTGGTTTCCTACAATATTACCACTGGTGGTACCTACCGATCCCAAAACCGGAATAGCAAATATGGCGTGTATGGTTTTCTTGTTGTACCAATCAACTTCTATATTTAATTTATTTTTGAGTAGAGATGCCTCTAACCCAACATCTGTTCCTTCGCTGGTTTCCCATGTAGTAGTCGGGGTTACCACTGTATTAATACTCGCACCGGTAGCGGAACTGCCATTATTGCCAACATACACGAGGTTTGATGTTTGTGAAGCCTTTAGTATGGATAGGTTGGCCGGAACGGATAAGTTACCGATTTTACCCCAGCTTGCTCTTAATTTTAAATTGTCAAATAGGCTTTGATTTTGGAAAAACTTTTCTTTACTAATTATCCAACCAACACCAACGGAAGGAAAATAACCCCAGGTATCACTGAATTTGGAAGTTCCGTCTGCTCTCATAGATGCAGTCAATAAATACTTATCCTGATAGGAATAATTTACTCTTCCAAAGTAAGAAGATACCCTGTCTAAGGAACCCTCATCGCCAATGTTTGCCGTAGAAGAAGTACCAAGAGATAAATATTCAGTGGCGGAACCTTCCGGCACATCCTGAACACTTGCATGCACTTTATAGTTTTTATATTCCTGCGCACCTTGCCCCAGCAATACTTTTAATGAATGATCCCCAAATTTTTTATCAAAAGTCAATGTATTTTCAAGTATCCAGTTTCTAATCTCTTCTCTCTTTACTGTTAATGAACTATGAGTATTGCGAAGAGCTACAGGTATTGAATAATAATTGGTATAAGGAGAATATCCTTTTATTTCAGCTTCTTCATAATCGCCTCCTACACTGGTATGGAAGGTAAAGTTGTTAAAAAATTTTACATCAGCATAGGCGCTTCCATTCAGTTTCCAGGTGCGTGTGCGATGATTATTAAAATCTATAGATTCCTGAGGATTTTTTTGATTCGCAGCAGCTATTCGGTAATCGGCAGGATCTCCATAACTTCCATCAGAGTAAAAAGCAGGTACTATCGGAGCGGCATTAAACAGGTCATAGAAAATACTACCAGGAGCATCATTTGAAGTACTTAGAATTCCTGTGGTGTTAACGCCGACTTTTAAAAATTTTGTTATCTGGTAATCATTGGAAACATGCACTGAATATTTATCGAAATCATTTTTTTTAACCAATCCATCCTGGTGATAATATCCCAGTGAAAAATTATAAGTGGATTTTTCACCACCACCGGTAGTAGATATTTGTTGATTAGAAACCAATGCGTTTCTTAATATGAGATGGTACCAATCCGTTGTACCCAATGAAGAAGGATCAGGATACAAAGTAGGCGAGCCATTTAAAGAATATACTTCATTTATCAATTGTGCATATTCAGGACCGGAAGCCATTTTTACCTGGTTAGTAACAACCTGGGTACCCACAAAACCGTTATAATTAAATACAGGCTTACCGTTGTTCTTTCCTTTTTTAGTGGTGATTAAAACTACTCCGTTTGCTGCACGTATTCCATATATAGATTCGGATGAGGCATCTTTTAAAACACTTATACTTTCAATATCATTGTTGTTTAAAAAACTTATATCATTATACCACACTCCATCTACCACAAATAATGGGTTAGTGTTTCCATATACGGTACCCACACCCCTGATAATCATTTGCGGTGGCGCGCCGGGCGACCCACTGTTGGTAATTTGTACGCCAGCAACTTTACCTTGTAAAGCACTAAGGGGATTATAAGATGCCTGTTTGGTTATCTCTTCACCTTTAATATTTGCTACCGAACCGGTTACTTCAATTTTTCTTTGTGTACCATATCCTACAACTACTACTGCATTCAGATCTGATACAGAAACTTTAAGGGTGGCGTTAATTACGGTTTTATCTCCCGCATTTATTTCTTGCGTTTCAAAGCCCACATAAGAAATGGCAAGTACAGCATTTTCCGGAACAACTAAAGTATAAGATCCGTCCGATTTAGTTATTGTGCCTTTAGTAGTTCCTTTTACCTGGACAGATACCCCAGCCAAAGGCATTCCATTATTATCAACGATAGTACCCGTTACGGTATGTTCTACTATTTCATTTCCTTTAGGAGATATCACTACCAGGTTATCTTCCAGAATATGATAACCGAAATGGTTATCTAATAACCTGTTCAGGATATCAGGCAGGGCTTCGTCTTTTACAGAAATACTTACTTTATTAAGCAGTTTTAGATATCCTGAATTATAGAAAAATCTGTAAGTACTTTGTTTTTGTATTTTATTCAAAACCTTGTCTACACTTACATTGTTCATATTCAATGTAAAATGCTCCTGCGAAAAAACTTTGGCAGAAACATGAAGGCTACAAATAAAAACAAGAATAAAGATAAGCTTCATATAGCGTGCGAGTTTAGGTAGTAACTTATCATCTTTAAAAAGACCTGACAATAGTATTCTTTTCATACTTTTGTTTTGAAAGATTAGAAATAGGAGTGTCCGGTGTTTTCTGCCTTCACTCCATTAATTTTGATCGGGAGGAAGAGTGACAGCTCTTCCTCATTTCTTATAAACTATTTACCCATTTCGTATATAACACATAAGTAATCTTTTTAAAATTTAAGTAACCAATAATAAAAAATATTTAAAACCAAAATTATCGGTTTAAATACACTGCAGAATCGCCTTGAATCCGATATCGAAATGATGTTGTCATTTGTAATAAATCCATGGCTTTTTTAATATTTTCATTTTCGAAAACACCACTCAATCTTTCCTCACCCAGTGATGTGTCTTTGAAAATAATACGAATATTATATCTCCTTTCCATTCGTTTCGCTAATTCATCAAATGCTTCATTTTGAAAAGCAAGTTTATCCTGTAACCACGCCACTTCCGGAAGAGTGGCACTTGATACTATAGGTGATACCTCCTTCACTTCAAAAGATACCCCCTTCCCTACTTCAGTATTTTTATTGGTGAGGTCCAAGTTTTGATTGGTAACGGTTAATTTTTCATTGGGAATAAGGATAATGCTCTGGTCGGGTTTCCCATCGATCTTAACCATAATCTTCCCGCTAATTAAGGTAGCCTCTATCTTATTTTCATTTTTGTAGGCAAGTACATTAAACTTAGTTCCCAAAGCACGAACAGTTATATTTCCCGCGTGCACAATAAAAGGATGTTTCGCATCATGCTTTACACTAAAAAAAGCCTCCCCATCTAAATACACATCCCGGTTCTTTTGAACAAAGTTATCGGCATACCAGATATGGCTTCCTGCATTCAGCCATACTACAGAACTATCGGGAAGCAGCTTTTTCACAGGCGCTCCATAAGGTAGCTCCACCTGTTTTATTTTGGTAGCTATGGGTTGAGGAGCCGTTTTCTCCAAATACTTTAACATAAAAAAAGAACTGCCGGCAAGAAGTATGATTCCTCCCCATATTGCCGCCCAACCCATCTTTATCCCAAAAAATTTATTCCCTTTTGGTATTTCCACATTATCCTCCATCTCGGATGGCTTCGGTATTGTTTTTATGTCGTCCATTTCCTTTTTCAGCATCAGCCAACTCTCCTGAACCAGTTGATCCTCTTCCAATGCAGGCTCTTTATGTAATCTTTCTCCTTTAACGGATTGTAATATTTCCAAAAGAAAATTATGCTCCGGGTGTTGTCGCAAAAGATCCTGTAGTTCCTTTAATTCTTCATCGGTAGCAGCACATCCCATCTGCCTTGATAATAATTGTAATATTCTTTCTGAAATCATAAATTCGATCTTGTCTATGGTTTGGATGTGCCTGTCCCCAAAATTTCAATACGAAGGAAATAGCCGTTGTTTACAGAGAGGACACACTTTTTTCCAAAACTCCTTAAAGAGAAAAATTTTTTTTAATAAAAACTATCCTATGAATTTTTCTCCTTTTAATGAAAGGGTTGGCGCAGCATTTTTAGACCAAACAGGCTCAAGAAGATGAGCCAATTTCTTAAGTGCAAGATATAGCTGGGTATCTACCGTTTTTACAGATATTTCCATAATAGAGGCTACCTCTTTATAGCTAAGCCCATCTTCTTTGATCAATTTAAAAATAATCTTGCACCTTGGCGGCAACTGCTCAATAGCATCCTGGATACGGGACCGCAATTCACGGGTGATTAGAATTGATTCGGGATTGGGCACCAGATGTAAATGATGTACAGTGAGATCGTCTAATGATAGGGGAAGTGTATGACTGGTTTTCCTCAGGTAATTTAACGAGGTATTTTTTACCGCTACGTAAAGATAAACGTTGATATTATTGATTGTATTAAGCGTTGTTCTTTTCTGCCAAAGAATTAGAAATACATCATTAACCACTTCTTCAGCACTCTCTTTGGAATTTACATAAGAGTAGGCAAACTGGAAAAGCCTGAAAAACAATAATTGGTAAAATTGCTTAAAAGCCTGCTGGTCACCATCGTATTGTATCTTCCGTAAAAGTAGCTGCATTGGCAGGAGATTCTTTGGCTAAGGTAGAAATAAATGATATCACTTTTAAAATACTTTTCTCATCATTCAGAATCAATTACTTATTCTATACTATTGCAAAAATACCCTATGTGATATTAATAAAAGACTACTACAATTCAAAAACATTTTCATTAGCACTTTTACTAAACGCAGGGGCCATTTTTTGATACATTTTATTTATCATCCTATACAAAACAGGCTGTCTCTTTTGTATTTTTTCTTTTACCATAGAAATACATTTCTCAGTTAAGGAAAATAGCAAGCCACTCTTTCTTCTCCTGACTTGGCTCCATGTTCTAAATTTTCAAGATTTTGTAATACTAAAATCTTCAATCTCTTTTCTCCACTCTCGTTGGTGTATCCTCTCCACTCACAATAGTTTTACTGCTGATAGCAATGGCTTTAATTATTTCTGCCATGTTATTCATATCCAGGGTTTCTATTTCATCGCTTTGCTTATGATAATTGGGTTCATTGTCCATTTTGGAAGTGCTGATGGTATGCGCTGGAACACCAAGCGCAGCAAGGGTCGCATTATCTGAACGATAGAATAAATTTTGGGTTGTGTAAGGATCGGGTTCAAATTTAAAGTGGCTGTCTTTCAGATTTTTCTGCAATATTTTTCCAAAATCCGATTTTTCATAGCCGGTGATGTAAGCGCTGTTTTTACCCCAATTGCTTTCTGTTCCAATCATTTCAATATTGAACAGGACCATCGTTTTATCGGGATCTATTTGTTTCGAAAAATACTGTGAACCGAAGCCACCCATTTCCTCAGCAGTAAAAGTTACAAAGAGTAAAGTGCGTTCATTATTATTTAATTTACTGAAATAATTCGCCAGCATCATTACGGCGGTGGTTCCTGCGGCATCGTCATTAGCACCATTGTAAATGGAATCACCTTTTGCATCAGGCTTGCCAATTCCCAAATGATCGTGATGCGCTGAAAAAATTACATATTCATCTTTCTTACTTTTGCCCGGCAATACGCCTATTACATTCGCGAGCGAAGAAGAAGTGATTTCATTTTTTATTTCAAAATGATAAGTAGAAGGGCTTTCATCTGAGAGCACAAAAATTACGGGTGCTTTTATACCAAAGCTTTCCCTGTTGAAACGATTTAAGCGGTTGAAATTTTTCGAGTGAAAAGTACTTACCAGTACTAAATATTTTTTATCGCTATTTAATAACTCAAAAGCTTCTTTAAAAAGATTAGCGCTACTGTCAATTACAATTTTTGTGTAACCTGCGTTTTCATCAAATTTCAATCCTGCATCTGAAGTAATAGCAATGATATTATAAGGTTCGATAGCCTTGTTATCCATACTTCCTGAAGCAGAAATAAGATTCGTTTTTATCATTGAAAAAGTTTGTTGATAACTTTTCAATCCATCAAAATGTTTCAATCCTGATTTTTTAAATTCCGCAGCAATAAATTCCGCGGCTTTGTCAATAGAGGGAGTAAAGGCTTTACGGCCCTGCATGTCATCCGATGCTAAAACCCTTTCGATCCGCTCCACTTCTTTAGCGTTTATAATTTTATCAATGCTTTGCGCAAAAGAAAAAAGGCTGGCAGAACATGCGATTACCAGGGCAAATATTATTTTCATACTTATAGTTTCGGTGTTGGAATTTGAAATTATTATTCAGCTTTTAAAAACTCTATTGATTTTACTTTGACTTAAAAACCTGGTTAGTAACAGGGGGAACATCAGGGATCTTGATCACATTAAATCCATGATCCGTTGCCTTATGGCAGTCATTACAGGTTGCCGTTAGTAATGTAAAACCATCACTGAATTTATTTTCATTTTTTTCTTTGATGGCCTCAGACAAGCTATCCATCGCGGGCACAATCATATTAATGGATTTTATCTCCGGCCTGTCTGCACAATATTTTGGAATATTGTCAAGAGCTTCCTGTATTTCCTCCACTTCAAAATTGGCTAATTCCCAATTTCCGTATTTTCCGGCAAACCATAGTTTTGCGTGATGTATCTGAATCTGAGACATAAACTCACCAAGGCCGGGTTTATAAGAGCTATCTATTTTAGATTGTAAACTGTCAATCTTTTTTTGCAATGACTGGTAGTTGGATGCAGATTGATTGCAAGCAAGAAGCATAAATGCAAACATAAAGAGCATAAAATTTTTCATTCCGCAAATGATTTAAAGAGCTAAAGAAATTTTTATCTCCGGTTCAAAATAAGGAACAGTTAAGATTATTTTTTTAAGTTCAACTATTCTTGATTCAATTTTTGATGTCTTCAAAAAAATGAATTTTACAAACTCATCATTTCCTTAAACTTGACTGCCTGCCTGCGGCTTACTTCTATTTTTTCGCCGCCAACCAAATCGAGTAATAGACCGCCATTAAAATAAGGTTCTATTTTTTCCACCATCCTCAGGTTGATAATATGCTTTCTGTTTGCCCTGAAAAAGACTTTTTCGTCTAATCTCTCTTCGAGTGCATTCAGCGATTTTAAAATGAGGGGCTTGTTGGTTCCAAAGAAAACCTTTGCATAATTTCCGACACTTTCAAAAAGACGCACTTCAGAAAGTTTTACAAACCAGCAGCGCTCGCCATCTTTTACAAACACCTGGTCGTGCTCACCAAGCATGCCCCGGTTATTATAAGAAAGTAATTCTTCCTCATCTTTCTGGCGCACTTTCAATAACGCCTCGGCAAGGCGTTTGGGCTCTACCGGTTTCATTAAATAATCGAGCGCATTTACGTCAAATGCCTTCAACGCGAATTCATCATAGGCCGTTACAAAAATTACATGCGGCGCTTTTTCCAGTTGAGCCAGCATATCAAATCCTGTTTTTCCCGGCATTTGTATATCAAGGAAAACAAGGTCAGGATTAAGCGTTTCAATTTTTTCTATTCCTTCATTGGCATTGGCGGCTTCTCCTATTATTTCCACATCGGGAAATTCCTGCAACAATCTTTTGAGCTCGCTCCTCGCAAGGCGTTCATCATCTATCAGGATTACTTTTAGCATGGCTGCAATATTTTTAAATATTTTTTAATATCCTTCCTTTAAATGCAATTTAATAAATAACGGGCATCACAATTTTAGCTTCCACTTTATTTCCTTCCATTTCCCGCACTTCAAAATAAGCCTTGCCATTGTATAATAACTTCAACCTGTCGCGCGTGCTTTTAAATCCAAAACCATCTTTCGCACTTCCTTCCAGTGTGCCCGAATTCTGCACGATCAATTCAAAATCATTTCCTGTGAATCTTGAAATAATTTTTACAACGCCACCGTTAATTCTTTTACTGATACCATGTTTGATGGCATTTTCCACCAATGTTTGCAACATCATGGGCGGAACCGATTGGGTAAAAGTATCTTCATCAATTTCGATTTCCACTTTCAATCTTTCTTCAAAGCGCATTTGCTCCAGGGCCAGGTAATCTTTCACAATGTCCAGCTCTTTTTGCAAAGGAACTGTTTCCATTTTTTCTACCTGCAGACTGCTTCTTAAAATGTTGGAAAGCTCTGTGATGGCGGTTCTTGCCCTTCTCGGGTTTTCATCTACCAAAGCCCGGATGCTGTTCAAAGAATTGAATATAAAATGTGGATTAATATGCGATTTGATGGTTTTAAGCTCCAGCTCCTTTACCGTTTTTTCGAGGTTTAATTTATCCACTTCATCTTTCCGGTTTCTTACCAGGTAATGCCAAACCATATAAATGAGCAACCACAGCGCTATCAGAATGAAATTAAAAATAATGTCCCACCAAAATCTTCCTTTGCGCGGATCTTCATATTTCCAGTTACCACTTTGATCCCGGTACCAGCCTGTGTTTTGTTTTATCTTTTGTGCCACTGCATAATTCAGCGAATCTTTAGGATTGTCTTTTGTGGCAAGATAATATTTGGTTCCTTCAAGGCCTTTATCTTTTTCTTTTGAAATAGCTTGTTTAAGGTCTTCTTTTTTTTCAAACTCCACCAAAGAATTTTCTGAAGCTACAGCAGTGGTTTTAGCACCATAATAACTTAGCAATCCTGTTAGGGTTACACTTACAATAAATAAACCGATGACCTTATTGGTAGAAAAATTGAGCCACTTTGTTTTTTTTAAAGAAAACCGTAACAAATGTGTGGCTATGATATACCACACAAACTGGATAAGAAGTACCATAAAAAAGAGGTGCCTTCTTTCATCAGATTTAAGATAAAAATCCTGCGCAAAAAGATAAACGAAGAATAGATTAAGCAGACTCCATCCACCCCACCCCAATATTTGGCATATCCAATATCTTATGGTTATCTTTTGCATGTTCACAAATTTATAGGCTAATAGCCTGTTTAAAATGTTTCATTTGATTAATGGTGAAATGAAGCGTGTGAGTGGGTTGCAGATTTTAAAATTCAGATTTAAATCTACATTGTTTTACCCAATCAAAAATCCTGAATCTAAAAATCTAAAATCATTACTTAGTTTTACAATGCTGAAAGAAAAAAATGTTGAATCAAAATCTGAATAAAGAAAAAGAAGTTTTATCTCCTGCTGATAAAGAGTTTGAGAATAATATACGCCCTGCCATAATTGAAGAGTTCAGTGGGCAAAAACAGATAATAGAAAACCTGCGCATTTTTATTAAAGCTGCCAAAATGCGTAACGAGGCGCTGGATCATATTCTCTTTCATGGCCCTCCTGGATTGGGCAAAACTACCCTAAGCCGAATTGTAGCTAACGAACTGGGCGTGAATATTAAAGAAACCAGTGGGCCGGTTATTGAAAAGCCCGGTGATCTTGCAGGCTTGCTCACCAACCTTGAAGCCAATGATGTTTTATTTATTGATGAAATCCACAGACTGAGTAATGTGGTGGAAGAATATTTGTATGCCGCCATGGAAGATTATCGAATAGACATTATGATTGACACGGGCCCCAATGCCCGGAGTGTACAAATCAATTTGAATCCTTTCACTTTAATTGGCGCCACCACAAGAAGCGGCCTGCTTACTTCTCCTTTGCTTTCGAGGTTTGGGATCAAATCGAGACTGGAATATTATGATGCGGCTACGTTACAAAAAATAATCCTGCGCTCCTGTTCTATATTACATACCAAAATTACTTCTGATGCGGCCACCGAAATTGCGGGCCGCAGCCGTGGAACTCCACGCATCGCCAATGGTTTGTTGAGAAGAGTAAGGGATTTTGCGCAGGTACTTTCCAATGGCGTTATTGATTTGAAAATAACACAACATGCCTTAAAAGCGCTGAATGTGGATGAATATGGTTTAGATGAAATGGACAATAGGATTCTGAGCACCATCATTGAAAAATTTAAGGGTGGCCCGGTGGGGATCACTACCATTGCAACTGCGGTGGGTGAAGAAAGCGGAACACTCGAAGAAGTTTACGAGCCTTTTTTAATCCAGGAAGGGTTTATTATGCGTACTTCCCGTGGCAGAGAGGTTACTGCAAAAGCATACAAGCATTTAGGAAAAACGCCACACACAAATTTGAAAGGTCCAGCCTTGTTTGATTAACGCATCCAATAAAATTTACGCCTGCAATAAATAAATTACCGGCTTTTTATGGAAATCAGTTTTTTCTTTTTTCCAGTCGGCGAGGGATTTGGTTTTTATCCATTCTTCCGGCGAGGTAATTTCAGAGGCAATGCATAATTGAGTCGAAGGTTTACCGTGTTGTAAAATGGTTTCAATTAATTTATTATTACGGTAAGGTGTTTCAATAAATATTTGCGTGCAATTTCTCTTTGCTGACTCTTCTTCTATTTGTTTTATTTTTTTAATCCTTTCCATATTATCAATGGGCAAATACCCTAAGAAAGCAAAATGCTGACCATTTAATCCACTGGCCATTAAAGCCAGCAAAATAGAACTTGGTCCTACCAAAGGTTTTACTTGCACATTCATTTTTTGTGCTTCGCAAACTAATATCTGCCCGGGGTCTGCTACGCCGGGGCAACCGGCTTCACTTATGATGGCGATGTTTTTTCCTTCTTTTATTTTTTGTTTAAAAATATTTATTTGTTCAGCTTCAGCTTTATGAATTGCATGCCATTCAAAATTATCAATCACGATTTCCTTATCCATAATTTTTAAAAAGCGGCGGGCAGTTCTTTCGTTCTCTGCAAAAATTACCTGGCAATTTTTTACAGCCTCTATCACATAACCGGGAATAGTGTCAACTGCATTTTCGGATAGAAAAGAAGGGATAAGATAAACCATATAATTTTTTTGAAAGTGCAAATTTATAGCTGTCTGTTGTTAAGTTCCCATTTCCATAATAAAACTATTTTCCAGGACTAAAGAAGACTTCGGGTAAGCATCATCCAATTGCAAATACCTTATAGCTCCCAGGGATTGAATATTTTTAGATCTTCTATATTTCTAAAATTATCAGGATTACGGGTGATTAATATGAGGCCTTCCATTATCGCTGTTGCTGCAATAATTGCATCTGGCAATTTTATTTTATGTTTTTGTCTTAACAAGATGGTTTGTTCTATATAATGTTCCGCCAGGGAATAAATAACAGCGCTCTGAATAAATGGTCGTAGTTTGGATAATTGCCCGGACGTTACTTTGTGCCATCCCAAAATTTCTATACGGGTTATAACAGAAATTACACCAGGAAGATTATCAATAAAGATTCGCCGGGAAGCGGCAACTTATTTCCCAGGTAATCTATAACCACGTTGGTATCCATTAAAAATTCCTGTCCCATTCTTCTCTTGATTTTTTTACATACTCCTGCAATTGATCAGCTTCTTCCGCAGAAAGAGCACCTTTAAATGAAGCCATTAATTTAGGCGGTGCTGATTCATCGTCATTATCTTCGGTCAATTCATCAACCGGATAGCACATTACTTCAATCTTTCTGCAAACGTAGCTAACCGGGATTGATAAATGTATATCTGTGTTATTGGGAATTAAAATGGTTCGTATCATATTAATTTTTTAAAAAACTACAATTCAAACTAAGTGATTCTTATTACTAGTAGTTGCTAAGTTAGCGAATAGGCAGGAATTTAAAATTTCCGATAATGTAGAAAATGTCATACAATCCTACACAAAACAGTACTTTAAAATTATTCCTGCTTCTTTGGTTTCAACAACGTTTGTTCACAATATTATAATGCTTCAATGACTCTACTAATATAAAGGTAGTATTTTGAAGGAGCTCTCTATGCCGTTATACTTTCCTTTTGTTGCAAGCTTAAAGTGGCAGCAATTACAGCATATCCCGGAGCGAAGATCCAGCCGATAATTGGCAATGCATGCATGAAATAAAACACGATCCCATTTCCAATAGCCAGTCCTTTGTGCCTGTTGATAAAATCAATGCTTCTCCAAGAAGATAATCCCCTGCGCTCGTTGGTATAATCGAGCATAGAAAATCCAAAATAAAAACATTCCACAAACAGGGCCAGCAACGGAGTGATACAACCCAACACCGGTATCAGCGCCAGCAAAAAGATAGAAATGGTGTAAACCGTTTGCCACAGCGTATTTCGCAAGGCAATACTGATTCCTCTTACAATATCGGAGAGGAATCTTTTTAAAGAAAAAGGATATTCTTTATTTAAAAGAAGGGCTTCTGTTTTTTCACTTAAATAAGCGAATAGAGGTGAGCCGATAATGAGAAATAAATACTTGAACCATGAGAAGTAAAGCAGCATCAGGATAAGCTGCAGCACTATTTGCCCAAAAATAAAAATGAAATTCAGCCAGTGGGTATTTTCTTTTTGCAACCATACCTTTACTCCTGTTTTTGACAATAAGAAATCAATTATGAAAGCAGAGGATTCCCAAAAAAAATAAATGCCTGCCACAAAGAGAATAGCATATACTACTCCGGGTATGAATATCCATTTCCACAATTTATTTTTTACAATGAAGCGGTGTGCTTTAAAATACGACTGAATGGCTATGATGATTTCTTCCAGCAAAAGAATCAGATTATTGGACGTTTAAAAATGTATTCAAACAAATATAATTTTTTTGTTCCCAAAAATTTAAAAGATGTTTTGTTAATTTGGCAATGAAGAAAGTTCCGGTATCATTTTACAGACGCAAAGATGTGGTTCAGATAGCCAGAGAATTATTGGGGAAAATAGTAGTTACCAATATTGAGGGATTCTTTACCTCCGGAAGAATAGTGGAAACCGAAGCCTATGTGGGAATTACAGATAAGGCGTCTCACTCTTTTGGCGGCAGAAGAACCGCCCGTAATGAAATCATGTATGCCGCCCCCGGAACGGCTTACATTTATATATGCTACGGAATGCACCAGATGCTAAATGTTGTTACCAACGAAAAAGAAATACCTGACGCGGTTTTAATAAGAGCCATTGAACCCATAAAAGGAACCGGCATCATGCTTGAAAGAACCGGCAAGAAAACTTTGGATAAAACACTTACACGAGGCCCCGGAAATGTAGGAAAGGCTCTGGGTATTTTCAAACACCATTCCGGCACCTATCTTTTGGATGATGAAATTTATTTGCTGGATGATGGTTTTACCCTACCGGAAAAGAATATAGGAATCAGTAAAAGGATTGGCGTTGAAAGCGCCGGTACAGATGGTTTGCTTCCGTATCGTTTCTATGTGAAGGGGAATCAGTATGTAAGCGGGAAAAATAAATAGCAAATAACGTGATGGAAAAGTTGAATGGAAAGATTATGCGTACTTTTTAAGCAACGTTTTGCTTTAAACAGGAAAGTTAATTTTACATAACGTAAATTTGCAACCTTAATTAAAATAAAACAGATAATTATGAGCACAGTAAAAGTTGCCATTAATGGTTTTGGCAGAATTGGACGTTTGGTTTTCAGGCAGATCTACAACATGGAAGGTATAGATGTAGTGGCAATCAATGATTTGACCAGCCCTAAACAATTAGCACATTTATTAAAATACGATAGTGCACAGGGAAGATTTGATGGCGAGGTAAAAAACACAGACGATTCCATAATAGTAAATGGTGAAGAAATAAAAATTTACGCACAAAAAGATCCCACACAAATACCGTGGGGCTCGCACGATGTGGATGTGGTGATAGAAAGTACCGGTTTTTTTGCCGACAAAACTAAAGCCCAGGCGCACATTACAGCCGGTGCCAAAAGAGTGGTTGTTTCTGCACCCGCAACAGGCGGCGTAAAAACAGTTGTGTTCAATGTAAATCACAACATTCTTGATGGAAGTGAAACTATTATTTCATGCGCATCATGTACCACCAATTGCCTGGCGCCCATGGCAAAAGTATTGAACGATACTTTTGGTATCGCTACAGGTTTCATGACTACCATTCACGCATACACAAACGATCAAAGCACCTTAGATGCACCTCATCCAAAAGGAGATTTAAGAAGAGCAAGAGCCGCTGCTGCCAATATTGTTCCTAATAGCACCGGCGCTGCAAAAGCAATCGGATTGGTACTTCCTGAAATCAACGGAAAACTGGATGGCGTGGCCCAAAGAGTTCCGGTTATTACGGGTTCATTGGTAGATCTTACCTGTATATTAGAAAAGAAAACGACTGTGGAAGAAGTGAATGCCACGATGAAAGCCGCTGCCAACGAGAGTTATGGATATAATGAAGATCAAATTGTAAGTTCCGATGTTATCGGCATGCATTATGGTTCTTTGTTTGATGCCACCCAGACAAAAGTGATTACCGTTGGTGAACATCAATTGGTAAAAACAGTTAGCTGGTACGACAATGAAATGAGCTATGTTTCGCAATTAGTAAGAACCGTACAATATTTCGGAGAATTGATTAAAAAATAATACGAATTTTCAGAAAGAACGAAAAGCATATTACTTTGAAAGCCCCTTTTAAATAAGGGGTTTCTTTTTGCCGTATCATACTCTTTTAAAAAACGGAGAATTTATTTCTTCTTTAATCCGGAAAGAAAAGTTTCCAGTGCGGATACCATGCTGGGGGCCTTTGGTTGCGGTGCAATAATATCCGGCCTGAGACCCGCTGTAATTATGGCTTTGCGCGTATTATCCCCAAACGCGCCTATCAGTGTTCCGTTCTGAATAAAAGAAGGACTATTTTCTTTAAAACTTTTTACACCGAGCGGCGTAAAAAAACAAATGATCTCATAATGATGCCTGCTGAGCGTTTCTCTTACATCATTTGAAATAACCTCATAAAGTACCGGTATTGCATAAACGCAGTTATTAGAAACCAGCCAATTGGTAATTTCACTATCGAAGGAATGAGAGCAGGGATATAAGAATTTCTCCTGTTCTTTATATTTATTTATTTCATCAAAGAGACTTTTGTTGGTTCCGTCATCTCCGTAAAAAACTTTTCGTTTGCGGTATAGTATGAATTTTTGGAGATAAAGAGCCACCGATTCTGTAACACAAAAATATTTAGTCTCGGGCGAAACGGTTATTCTCATTTCTTCGCATATCCTGAAAAAATGATCAATAGCGTTGCGGCTGGCAAAGATTATTGCGGAATAAGAGGGAATATCAATCTTTTGTTTTCGGAATTCTTTGGAAGAAATTGGAGCTACTCTTATAAATGGCTGAAACTCGATATTGATCTTGTATTTCCGTGCCATCTCAAAATAAGGAGACTTATCATTTTCTGGCCTGGTTTGGGTTATAAGGATGTTTTGAATTTCCTTAATAGTTTTCGCTTCGGCCGTTGTGGAAAGTATATCTGTTTTAGAATTCATGTAATGTGCATTCAAAGTTAAGTTTTTTTATCAAAATCGATTTTAGATAATGACACTTTCATTTTTATAACACGTAATCTATTGCCACTTTATAAAGAATAAGTAGCGGAACTATTTCGGCACCTGTTACATAAATAATAAAATGAAATGGGTTTAAAGGTATCTTTTTTTCTATAACGCCATAGCTTTTTATATACCTGGACAAAAAGAACAACCCCAGAAACAGAGCGGAAATAGTGGCAACAGAAGGAATCCAGTTGGCCCTGGCAAAGGCGAGGACTATTATAAAAGGTACCAATAAAATTCCTGTTATTTTATTCACAAGAAAAATTACAAAGATATAATTGTCGGTGATTTGCTGAATATCTGAAACCCAGCCCATAAACTTGAGAAAGCAATATTTTATAAAATAAATAACTGCAACACCGGCCATACAAAAAGGCAACAGCATCTTGATGCTTAGCAGCCTGGGCGGATTAAAATGAACAAAAAGCAGCCATATATAAATACCCGCTGTAACTGCAAAAAAGATATTTAGGATTAAAGAAGGAAGTTTTGCCTGTAACAATTGATCGGTCAATTGAGTTTGCCGTAAAGAAGTATTGAAAAAAACCCTGAAGAGATTATTAAAATACCCGCTGAAAAAAGTTTTAAAAACACCCAATATCAGCACCACGGCGCACAGGGAATAAAATAAAAATTCTTTTCGAACAGGAGTTCTTTCTTCCTCCAAAAAATAAACAGCCTCATCTTTTGTATTAATAAATCTATTGTTGGCCATTATTTTATCAAGAATATTTCTCTGGATTTTAGCAGTAGATGCCGGAGTTAATTGTAAAGAATCGTTTACCACCAGCTTGAGTAAAGAATCCGTTTGCGTAGTATCCTTTGGGGTAATTTTTTGCAAACTATCTACGGCCCTGGTATTTCCTCCTGCGTGGTTTGTTGCCAGGGAATCGTTTTTCTTTTTTTGCTGAACATTGTTATTAAAAGTATGGGCCGGTTTTTTCTGTGCTTTTAAACTGGTATCTGGTTTTTTTAATGCAGAATCGGGCGTCTGTGCCCATACAGTTATGTTGCCTGCCGTCAGCATACAAACCACTAAAAAATATACAGCCTTTTTTATTTTCATTGGGTCAAAAATAATTGATATAGCCAAAATGGATCTTCGAAGAATTTCGAATATCAAATTTTACGTCATTTCTTTTTCCGATGGCATAGCTAAGATTGAGCAATCCAAATTTGGTTTCAAATTCAAGGCCCAAACCTCCGCTGATGAATGAATTGGAAAACTGTGTAGCATTGAATTTTGTTTTGGTGAAACCTATATCAGAAAAGCTAAAGAAGTAAGAATTGATTCCCACCAAATATCTGTATTCCGCAGTAAACACCGCATATTTATTTGCATACACACTTTCTTCATCAAAACCGCGAAGCAAGGTATAGCCTCCAATTCTGAATAATTCATTTTGAAAAGTTTGCGGACTTTGCAACAATCCTAAGCTGGCCGCGGTTTTCAACACATTATTTTTTCCGAAAGGAAAATAATGAGCAGCAGAAGCTATAAGTTTGAAACGATAGGTTTTCAATTTTACCGTATCGTAAAGAGAATTAAAATCAAAGGCAGGGTTTGCAGGATCTTTAAGATTAATAATGTCATTATTCTTCGTCACCTTTTTTATTCCTGCCGATGCGGTTATATCCAGCTCGTTGCCCTTTCTCGGATTGAACCGGTAATTCGTATTTACATAATGATAGCCAATACCAATATTTCCCGAGCCTACATCAATATTCGGCGGCAATCTTTTTGAATAAACGATCTGGTTGGTATCCACACCGCCCGCAAGCAAATAACTTTTTTCATTCTGATAAAATATTTTTAAAGACTGGCCTGCGGAAATAATATATTGAAGTCCTAAAATAGAATTGAGTTGCAAGTAAGCCGAATCTCTTTTTAAAAGATCAAAAGAAAAATCAATTCCAAATTTTGAATTTAAAAGATAAGGATGGGAATAGCCTAAATTTAACCGGGGCGATTGGGGCTGAAGCTGCTGCCAGTTCACTAAAATATTTTCTCCGGCTCCTAAAGTGTTTTTCAGGTCCAAATGCACATCTGCGGTAAGTTGAGTCTTTCCGGTTAAGGTATTTCCCGGCAAAAAACCAACCAATACATTTATCTGGCTGCTTGGTTTGGGAAGCAAATATAGATTGAGAATGGCGCCAGAGCCCAGCATAGTAAGGTTTGAAGGATTTTGTTCCTGAATAAAAGGAAGCTCCTGCATCAGTTTGCTTACCTGTTTTAATTTTTGATTGTTATAAATGCTTCCGTTATAAATATCGAGGTAATGTTGAAGAAACAGATTTTTTATTTTTACTTTTCCATACACCCTGATGCTGTCAATATGATATAATGTTCCTTTTTTCACTTTCAGATCGCCCGTAATTTTGTTGCCTGAAATCCGGATATTATCTAGTAGAACTTCGGAGAAAGGATAACCCGTGTCTTCATAATATTTTACGATCTGATCCTGCATAAGGCGCAGCCGTGCAAAATCAATTTCTTTGTTATGAAATTGTTTTTCATTCCAGCCCACATTATCTAAAACGCTTTTATCTATGCTATCCGTATTTATTAAAGCCCATTCATATCGTTCCCCTAAAAAAAGCAATACTTTCGCGGAAGCGGAATCGTAAGTTATCGAATCAATGGATGCGCCCGGAAAACCTTTAGCCAAAAGCATCGTAGGCAATGAGAGCAAATAAACCGAGGCATCTTCTTTGGTTTCAAAATTATTCTTCAGGCTGGTTTGAGAAACATTATACAAAGTATCTTTACCAGATAAAATATAATGAACCGCATATTTCTTTTGGCTGAAGACATGATTTGAAAAAATGAAAATCATTAAAAAAATGAGCCTGGAAAATTTGCTCACATATTTTAAAGTAAATGGTTTCATGTTTATCCTCCAAATCTAAAATGAAATTTTGAAACGATTGCTTTAATGATCCTACAGAAAATAAATTTTTAAATTCGTGGCAGGTATTTATATCCATATTCCTTTTTGCAAACAGGCTTGTTATTATTGCAATTTTCATTTTTCCACTTCCCTTGCTTTAAAAGATGAAATGGTAAATGCTTTAATTAAGGAAATTGAAATAAGAAGCGAAAGCAGGGTAAATGCGGAGGGAAGTGATGTTTCCATTATTACACCGGAAGAAAAAATAGAAACCATTTATTTTGGCGGAGGCACTCCCAGCCTGCTTTCGCAACTGGAAATAAAACGACTTCTTTCTTCTATCAAAGAAAAATATAGTGTAAAAAGCAATGCTGAGATTACACTTGAAGCCAATCCCGATGACATAAGTTTTGAAAAAGTGAGAGAATGGAGAGGAGCGGGTATCAACCGGTTGAGCATAGGCATACAATCTTTTATAGAAAGAGATTTGATTTGGATGAACCGTGCGCATAATGCATCGCAGGCATTGGATTGCATTCATTTGGCAAAAGAAGCAGGATTTGATAACTTTTCTATTGATCTTATTTTCGGTACGCCTCATCTTACCAATGAAGAATGGAAAGAAAATGTGCAAAAGGTGATTGATTTAAACGTTCCTCACATTGCCTGCTATGCACTCACCGTGGAACCCAAAACGGCTTTGCGAAAAATGATTGAATTAAAAAAGAAAGAGGATGTGGATACAGATGCTCAGGCGGTTCAATATAGAATTTTGATGCAAATGATGCGGGATGCCGGATACGAACATTATGAAATTTCCAATTTTGCCAAACCCAGTTTCAGAAGCCGGCACAATAGCAGCTACTGGGAGGGAAAAAAATATATTGGCATTGGCCCTTCGGCACATTCATACGATGGAAAAATAAGGACGTGGAATAAATCGAATAACATTTATTATTTGAAATCCATTGAACAAAATATAATTCCTTTTGAGATGGAAACGCTGACAGAGACGCAGCAATTGAACGAATATATTATGACTTCTTTACGTACTATAGAAGGCATGGATTTGAAATATATTCAAGATCATTTTTCTTTAGAAGACAATAAAAGGATACAAGCTATTTTAAAGAAAGATGTGGCAAAAGAAAAAATTATTGTAGAGGGAGAAAAAATTATTTTGACCGATGAAGGGAAATTATTCGGAGATGCGATTTCGGTAAAGTTGTTTTCTTAAAAAATGAAGTTTCCTGATTTCAAAAATAATTATTTCACCTCCTGCATCATTACCAGTTTTCTATAGAAACCATTTAGTGTCATCAAACTCATGTGGGTACCGCGTTCTACTATTTCTCCTTTACGCAAAACAATAATTTCATCTGCATTCCGGATGGTACTTAACCTGTGGGCGATAACAATACTGGTCCTGTTACTCATCAGATTATTGATGGCGTCCTGAACCTGTTTTTCACTTTCTGTATCTAATGAAGATGTGGCCTCATCCAGAATTAATATCGGTGGATTTTTTAAAACGGCACGGGCAATGGTTACTCTTTGTTTTTCACCTCCGCTCAGTTTATTGCCGCGCTCACCAATATTCGTATGCAATCCCTGTTCCTTTTGCAAAATAAAGCCGTAGGCATTGGCAATCTTTGCCGCGTTGATAATCTGATCTTCCGATGCATGATCCATCCCCAGCGAAATATTGTTGGCTATAGTATCGTTGAATAAAATAGGCTCCTGTGTTACAATACCCATTTGATTTCGCAAAGATTCCACCGAATAATTTCTGATGCTGATCCCGTCAATAAGTAATTCACCTTCGGCAGTATCGTGAAAACGCGGTATCAAATCAACAAGCGTACTTTTTCCCGCACCCGAAGAACCAACCAATGCAACGGTTTTTCCTTTCTCTATTTTTAAATTGATATTCCGCAGAATAACTTTATCCTCATAAAAAAAAGAAACATTTTTAAACTCTATATTTTGTTTAAAATTCTCAATAATTACAGGGTTACTGATTTCTTTAATAGAAACCTCTTCAGCTATCAGGTGTTCTATCCGGTCAATGCTGGCGGCTCCTTTGCGTATATTATACGTGGCGGCTGATAAAGATTTTAAGGGTTGTATTACCTGCGAAAAAATTAAAATGTAGGCAAGGAAATCTCCCGGATCAAGAAATGAATTTCTTAATACCAGCCTGCCACCATACCATAAAACGCACACCACCGCGGCAATCCCTAATACTTCGCTTACCGGCGAAGCCAGATCCCGCCTGCGGTTCACCCTGTTTTTTATGGTTAATAATTCGGTATTCTGTTGGTCAAATTTGGCAAACTGTTTTTTCTCTGCATTAAAGGCTTTAATGATTCTGATGCCACCAAGCGTTTCTTCAATAGTGGAAAGAATGGCACCTGATTTTTCCTGTGCTCTTGTACTTTGTTTTTTTAATGAACGCCCTACCCTGCCGATGATTAATCCTGAAACCGGCAAAAATAAAATAAGAAAAAACGTTAATTGCGGACTTAAAAAAACCAGGTAAGTAAAGAAAAGGATAATGGTAACCGGTTCTCTGAAAAGCGTTTCCAATACATTAATTACCGAGCTTTCCACCTCAGCAAGATCATTGGTAAGCCGGCTCATAATGTCGCCTTTTTTTTGATCATTGAAATAACCAACCGGCAACACAAGAACTTTTTTATACATGCTGGTGCGCATATCGTTCACAATCGAATTGCGGACCGGCGTTAAAAAATAGACGGCGAGGTATAAAAAAATATTTTTAAAAATGATAAAGGTTAATATCAAAATACAGATAACTGCCAACCCTTTTATATCGCCATTGGGAGTTTGTACTATCTCATACAGCCAGGTTTTAAAATAAGTTACCGGATTGAGCGAAGAGGCAAAACCGGTTTTTTCAGAAACAGACTGTAGGGTGTTTTGTTTTTTGAATATGAGCAACAGGAAAGGGCTGAGCAATCCCAAAGAAACCACTGAAAATAAATTGGAAAGTATGTTGCAACCGAAATACGCAAAAATTAATTTAGGATATTTTGCCACATAGCGGAAAACGGCTCGTAAACTCTTCATTGAAACAATTGAAATGCTTTATTAATGGTAATAGCGGCAAAGTAACTAATTTTACAAAGAACCATAATGATATAAAATGACAGAAGGAAAAAGACAAAAGCAGGTGGCCATTGAAATTGCCAAGGAACTCAACGATATTTTTTTGAAGATGAGCCTAACTATGCAAAACGGCGGAATGATTTCTATATCATCAGTAAAAATTACTCCTGATCTTTTTGAAGCAAGAGTCTATTTAAGTTTTTTTCAGGTGAAAGATGCAGAAGCTGTTTTGGAAAAATTTAAAGAACATGGCAGTGAAATACGGGGCGCGCTGGGAAGAAGAATGCGGCATCAGCTTCGTAGTATTCCACAGCTCAATTTTTATATGGACGATACATTGGATTATGTTTTTAAGATGGAAAAGTTGCTGGATGAAATAAAGAAAGACAGCCCCCTGACCCCCGAAGAGGGAAAAGAGAATCTTCCCGATTAAAATAAACTCTCTACAGTTCAACAATATAACCATTCAACCATTTATCCTTGTACTTCAAATTTGCCTGGAGATATTTTAAAGCAAAAAAAAGCACGAATGCCATCAATATTATTTCGTGGGTAACCGCGGGTGTCATTGCTTTTTCCACCATGTGCCAAGTGCTTGTGCTTAGTGTGTTCAATGGATTTGAAGGTTTGGTGCAATCTCTTTATTCCAGTTTTTATGCGGATGTAAAAGTAGTTCCGGCCAAAGGAAAAACCATTATGCTTACACAGGCACAGCTAAAAGAAATTCGCCAAATGCCCGGTGTAAAAAGTACATCAGTTAACGTAGAAGAAAAAGCTCTTTTACAAAACGGCGAGCAGCAAACGGTGGTTTTATTAAAAGGAGTTGACAGCAATTATTACCGAGTATCAGGCGTGCCGCAAAAAATGTATCATGGCGATTTTAATACCGGCACCCTTGAAAATCCCAAACTGGTTCTTGGCTCCGGTATTGAAAATGCCATAGGGGTGCAGGCCGATAGAAATCTTTTTCCAATTACTATCTTTCTTCCCAAGAAAACGAACAGCGATAACTCCAATCCTTTATCGGCGTTGAGTGAAGGCAACGCTACTACTTCGGGGAGCTTTGCCATTCAACAGGATTTTGATAACCGCTATGTAATTACCAACATTGATTTCGTAAAACAACAAATGAATTACCAGCCAAAAGATTATAGTGCATTGGAAATTTCTTTATCCCATCCTGAAAAGTCTGAATCCTTTACTGAAATACTTCAAAACAAATTGGGTGTCCGGTATAAAGTACTTACCAAATTTCAACAAAATACAAGCCTTTATAATTCTATGCGTCTGGAAAAATGGTTTATTTATGCAGTTCTTACTTTAATTCTTATCATCGCCGCTTTCAACATGATAGGCGCTTTAACGATGCTGGTTTTGGAGAAAAGAAAAGACATCAGTGTATTGCAGGCATTGGGCGCTGATAAGTCTCTGATCAAAAAAATATTTTTAAGCGAAGGCCTGTTACTTGCTGTGGCGGGCGCGGGGACGGGGATTTTTTTGGCATTGATCATTGCGGCGTTACAATTAAAATTTCATTTCATTAAACTTGCAGGCAATTCTTTTTTAATTGACTACTTCCCGGTAAAATTGGTGGTTACAGATTTTATACTTGTAATAGTTACCGCCCTTATTATTGCTTTCTCCGCTTCCTGGTTTCCGGCAAAAAAAGCATCGCAGCAATTGTTTAATTTAAAAGCATAAGAAAGGGTTAGATTTTAAACCGACTTAAAAAGTTTCCACCAACATTTTATAAAATAGTTGAGGAAAGTTTGGTTTATTCAAAAGGTTAGCTATTTTTGCCTACCCAATACCTCTGCAAGAGTACCACAAGATACCTTTTACCTTTTTCCAATTTATCTTTTAGAAAAGCAAATGCTTATACAATAACCGCATGTAAGAGTAATCAACATATAGGGCAGGGAAGTAGTTTCAAAAATAATCCAGGTAAATAAGGGCGTTAATTACATTAAAATTGATGAACTATCTAAATTACCTTCAGGAAATTATTTCCTTCAGCTTATTTCACCAACTGAAAGGCTTACACAAAAAATTAGCAAGTAGTTAAGTATATAGAAACCAATAAAAATAGCCGCCCGGAATGGAGGCTATTTTTTTTGTTCTTTTTCATCGAAATAGAAGGTTTTACAACTTCATATAGCTCTGCAATGCCTCCACATATTTTTCAAAAGCCACAACGCCTTCAGGGGTAATTTTACAAATGGTTTGTGGATAATTATTATGGAATTGTTTTAGAATTTCTATGTAACCGGCTTCTTTCAGCTTACTTATCTGCACACTTAGATTTCCCGACGTGGCATTCGTTTTTTCTTTTAAAAAAGTAAACTCGGCCTCTTTCACGCTTATAAGAAGCGAAATCACCGCCAGCCGTAATTGAGAATGTAATATGGGATTGAGATCTTTAAACTCCATAGCTATTTTACTAAATCTTTATTTTTATAATTTTTTTAATGAACTTTTCCAATAATCATTTGTATTGGGATAAAAAATAATTCAGGCTTGCCCTTCCCCAAACCGGAGATAACTCTGTTTCCGGCTTGAAAGTTTCAAACATTCTGGCTGCTTTCTCAAACAATATTTTGGCTGCATCCTTGCCACCGCCAAAAGCTTCGGGAGTATAAAATTTACTTTGCGCTTCCAGTAAAACCGGGCGTGGATTAGTAGCATCTAATTTTTCTGCTTTTTTTATCCATTCAGAAGATGCCGGGCCGTAAGTCATATATCTTGTTTGGAGATCCACCATCAGGTGTGCAGTAGCAATCATACTTTTAATTACATATGTTTCTGAGTTTTCTTTTCCTAAAAGGCTTTCGGCTTTTGAAATCAACTCATTGGCTTTATCGGCAATAACATCTTTTTGAGAATTGTCTTGCCCGTTGTAGGCCTGGATGACGGTACAATAAGCGGCATAATAATAAGGAAGCCAGTGGGTTTTTTCGGCATCACCTATTCTTATAAAATTATTAGACAGTTCAGCACTGTTGTTTTTTTGAAATATTGAATCCAATTGTGTGATGTTGCTTTTCATTGCGTTGACATACTTATCACTTTGTGCAAAAGTGAAAGCAGTAAAATATACTGCGGCTAATAATAAGATTGATTTTTTCATTGTTTTTGTTTTTGCTGAGCCGTCAGCTATGAGCTTTGGGCCTTGGACTCAAATGGTTTTTGATTTTGTTTATTTATTTTAATTTTTAAAAGAATTATGTGTTGACTTTTTTTACCTCATACCTCATACCTGATACCTGATAGCTTTTACAAATGATTATCAATCGCATCCTGTGTTCTGTCTATTCCCATACTTATAAAACACCCTAAGTACAAAAATCTTTTGGCCGGAGGTATTACGGCGATTTTATTTTTGCCATTGGCAGAAAAATTATAAGAATAAACATTATTAAAACCCGTTACGTTGGTAAGCGATAATACAAAAACAGTAAACGACTTCGCATTTGCCTTGCCGATGGAAGGCAGATAGTTAACACTGAGACTTAAATCATTATAATCTTTGGTGCGCCCTTGCTCTTTTATTTCATAATGGTGTCCATTGTCATATACCAGATTATAATAAGGCCTTCCCGTAGCAAAAGTATAGGACGCATTGAACTGTGTTTTTAAAGGCAATACAAATTTCTTTAGCACCAGCGATGCCGTATGCTTTGCCGAAAAGGTGGGTTGCAGGGCCAAAGGATAATTTAAAAAATCGCGCCGGGTATCCAGGTAAGAATAGGAAACCCAGTAATCCACATTCTTAATTGTTTTCTTATCGCGCCAGAAAAACTCAATCCCTTTGGCATTGCCAAAGCCATCATTGTTTAAGGCGCTTAACCTTCCGTTGCCGCCACCCGTTTTTATAAGGTCATCGTATTTTTTATAAAATACTTCTGTGCGGAAGGTATAATCTTTTGATATTTTTTGATACTGTACTATGTAATGGGCCGCCTTCTGAAAATGGAGCGCGTTTATGGAGGGCAAATATTTATTTTCCGGGTCTTGATAAAAAATTCCATAAGCGATGGACGCCTGGCTATTATCCCTGAATTTGTAAGCCAGCGAAATCCGGGGGGCAATGTTCCATTCATGCAGCATTTGAGAATGCTCCATCCTTCCCCCAATTTTTGCAGCGAGGTCATTGGTAAGATATATGTCCGTTTCGGCGAAGCCGGAAAAAATATTTTCTTTTAATCTTTGAAGATATTGGGCGCCGTCGTATTGGGTATAGTTCGCTTTCTCATCACTGTAATTATATTCACTGCCAAATCGAAAAGCACTCAGGCCGTTTAATCTTTTTTCAAAAACTACTTTGGCATTTACAAACTGTCCTTTATTGATCACGTTGAAATTTTTATTAGCATACAAAGGATCATAGGCAATTAACTGCTTTTGGTTATCAGCATCTTGCAATTCCATTTCAATATTATCCTTATTATTGCTGTAAGATATTCCGGTATGCAATTTCCAGCCTTGCCCCATTGTTTCTTTCCAGGATACATTATGGTAGATATTAAAATTTTTCAGGGCAAAAGCGTCTTTCATATTTAATGAATCCACATCCTGATTTCTGAATCCAACGTTGGTGGTGCTTAAAGTGCCATAGTACTTCAACATGCCGGTTGTAGAAGTTTTAATCCTGAAATTGGCATCGGCTCCCTGAACTACCGGCACGCGGAAATAATCGAATTTTTGTTTAACGAGATTGTAAACTAAAGAAAGATTGGCATAAGAATAAGTAACGCCCCATGAAGATTTTTTATTTTTTGACAATTTCTGAATACCCGCATTGGCGGCAAGATAAGAGATGCCAAAGTTTGCAGAAGTTTTTTCCGGAAGATCTATGGATTCCAACAGGAGCACGGAAGAAAGCGCCTGCCCGTACAAAGCAGAATAGCCGCCGGAACTGAATACCGTTCCTTTAAATAAAAAAGGATTGAACCTTCCGCGGGTAGCCTGCCCAGGTTCGCTACTGAAGAAAAAATTATTGACCAAAGTGCCATCAATAAAAATTTTAGTTTCCGAAGCGGTGCCACCTCTTACAAATAATCCTTCACTTTCTCCCACCTGTTGTGTGCCTGGTAAAGTTTTTATAGCATTCGTAATATCTCCATTTGCGCTTGCCGTAGTTACAATATCAATCGGGTTTAACGCAGTGGCTTTTTTCTGGTCGCTCGCTTCAAAAGTTCCCGCGCTAATTATTACCGCTTTCAATTCTGTTATTTCTTCTTTGAGTGAGATGTTTAAAATGATGGGATCATTAGTAATCTTTAGTTTTTGTTCAAAGGGTTTGTATCCTAATGAAGTGGCTTTCAAAACAGGATCTCCTTCTTCCAATGTAGTGAATGAATAATTTCCTGCTGAATCGGAAGTGGCTCCATCATAAGATTCCTCAATGCTTACGCTAACTCCTGGTAAAGGTTTACTTTTAGTATCTGTTACTTTGCCACTGATTTTTATCTGGGCCATTCCAGATGAGCCGGATAAGAGGAGGGGGAAAAGAAGCCAGTTTTTCATCTTTGTAAATTTAGCACAAAAATAAATTAGTTTATTTTATAAACTTAATTTTATAAAATTAAGTTTCAAGATTTTATAGTGATTGCTTTTATAGGTTATAACTCATTAATTATCAGGCACAAATACATTTTCGGGACAATATCGCTCTATATGAAAGGGCGAATAAAATTTATTCACATCGCCCAAAATTAATTTGTTTATCTGCCTGCAATTTGTAATTTAGCAATAGAATTTAATGGGTTAGTAAGTACAAAGAGCTGGTAGTAATACCGGCTCTTTTACTTTTTACATTCTTCATCATTTTCTTTCCTACCTCTTCTTTATTTTTCATTGTAGCCTTTCTCTTTCTATTTTATTTTCTCATCGCAATGATTGTTTAATTTCATTGCTCAAAAAAATTTTAAATGAGTAAAACCAAGACCGCTTTTTTTTGTAGCAATTGCGGACAGGAAAGTGCGAAGTGGGTGGGTAAATGTCCTTCATGCAATGAGTGGAATACTTTTATAGAAGAAGTGATAGTACGTGGAACAGAAAAGCCTTCTACAGAATGGAAAGAATATTCCGGCTTAGACGGCGGACTTAAAACCATTTCATTGCAGGACGTAACCAGTGGTGAAGAAAAAAGGATCATCACAGAAGATGCGGAATTGAACCGGGTGCTTGGCGGAGGAATCGTAGCAGGAAGCATTGTGCTCATAGCCGGCGAACCGGGTATTGGTAAGTCCACTCTTTTTCTGCAGGCGTCTCTTCAATTGCAAAGCACTGTTACCTTATATATTAGTGGTGAAGAAAGTGAACAGCAGATTAAAATGCGGGCGGACAGGCTTCAGATTGAAAACGACAAATTTTTTCTTCTTACCGAAACGAATACGCAAACTATTTTTAAAGAAATAAAAAAACTAAAGCCACAATTGGTAATTGTTGATTCTGTTCAAACGCTTCAATCACCTTATGTAGAATCCGCACCGGGAAGTGTTTCGCAGATAAGAGAAAGCGCCGCAGAATTTCAGCGCTTTGCCAAAGAAACCAATACGCCTGTTTTTTTAATTGGGCACATCACTAAGGACGGAAGCATAGCAGGGCCAAAAATTCTGGAGCACATGGTGGATACTGTTTTACAATTTGAAGGCGACCGCAATTATGCTTACCGCATTTTACGAACGCTGAAGAATCGTTTTGGCTCCACTTCCGAATTGGGTATTTACGAAATGACCGGGGAAGGAATGAGACAGGTAAGCAATCCTTCTGAAATATTAATTACTCAAAAAGAAGAACTACTAAGTGGCGTGGCCATTGCCGCTACTATGGAAGGCGTTCGCCCGTTATTGATAGAAGTACAGGCACTGGTAACACAAAGTGTGTATGGTACGCCGCAAAGAACCAATAGCGGTTTTGATTTAAGAAGGCTGCAATTGCTGCTGGCGGTTTTGGAAAAAAGGGGCGGCTTTCATTTTGGAGTAAAAGATGTTTTCATAAATATAGCCGGAGGAATAAAAGTGGAAGACCCCTCCATTGACCTTGCCGTTTTAAGTGCGTTGCTTTCTTCTTATGAAGATGTAGCCATTCCTATGCTCACCTGCTTTGCCGGCGAAGTAGGTTTAAGCGGAGAAATAAGGGCCGTGAATCGTATTGAACAACGCATAGCCGAAGCTGAAAAACTTGGCTTTGAAAAAATTATTGTAAGCAAATACAATCTGAAAGGGATAGGGAAGAATAAACAAAATATAGAAGTGGTGCCGTTGGGGAAGGTGGAGGAATTGTACAGGTATTTGTTTTGAAAAAAAGATTACCAACCCTGGAAAGAGTATTTATAAGTTGGAATAAATTTATTAAAGTTAATAACCTCTACGCCTTTTCATCTGACGTCAATGGTAACCCATAAAATGATCTAATTTACCAGCGAAACCGGATTTTTTTAGAAAGAAATGAATATCAATAATGTTGTAAACTAAATTAAGTTGAAACAATCATTCATTACAGCCTCTCCGCTTTTTCATTTGTTTTATCCACATATTTGTATGGGATGCGGTAGCGATGTAATTGACCTTGATAATTTTTTATGCCTGGAATGTATCAACGATTTACCCCATACTAATTTTGCCCTGCACTCCAATAACCCGGTAGAAAAAATTTTCTGGGGAAGAGTGGCAATTTCAAATGCCATGAGTGAATTCTATTTTTCCAAAGCATCCATTATCCAAAACCTCATTCATGAATTTAAATACAAAGGCAACAGAAAAGTAGGCAATTATCTTGGAAATCTTATGGGCAAAAGTCTTTTGCAAAGTAATCGTTTTCATGACATAGAGGCGATGATTCCGCTTCCGCTTTTTAAAAAGAAAGAAAAGAAGAGGGGATACAACCAGGCAGAAATTTTATGTGCCGGTATTTCAGAGATCAACCATATCCCGGTATTAAAAAATAATGTTACCAGGACTATTCATACAGAAACACAGACTAAAAAAGGGCGTACCCAAAGATGGGAGAATGTTGAAAAAATCTTTTTCGTTGCCCAACCCAAACAATTGGAAGGAAAGCATATTTTGTTGGTGGATGATGTAATAACTACCGGCGCTACGCTGGAATCTTGCGCTGCGGAGATCCTGAAAATCAGCAATGTCCGTTTGAGTG
>JBDSOE010000289.1:0-14650 GCA_039915005.1 Ginsengibacter sp. | reverse complement strand
ATTGGCCTGTGTATGGCCATTGGCAAAAATGGTTTTGCCCAGGATCAATCGGTAAAAGCTATGCAAGCGAAAGCTACAAAACAAATTAAGAGAGCAAAAATTGACAGTGGAAGACTTTGGAAAACTGGCGGCGTTTTTAATCTGAATTTAGGCCAGGGAAGCCAGAGCAACTGGAGCGCGGGCGGCGATGATTTTTCTTTTTCGGTCAGTTCGTATCTCGGCCTGCATGCGTTCTATAAAAAAGACAGGTACAGTTGGGATAATACCCTTGATTTTAATTATGGATTGATAAACACCACCAGCCAGGGAACCAGGAAAAATGATGATCGGATAGACCTTTTGTCTAAAGTAGGATATCAGATGCAACCTAAACTGAACCTGGCGGGGTTAGTGAATTTCCATTCACAATTCTCTAAAGGGTATAATTATAATACTGACCGCAGTAAAGATTTATTATCCAATTTTTTGGCGCCGGGTTATGTTTTAGTGAGCCTTGGATTGGATTATAAACCGGCGAACGGATTGTCAATTTTTGTTTCACCCATTACGTCACGATGGACCTTTGTAAACGATGATACTTTATCAGCAAAAGGAGCTTATGGCGTTACTCCTGGTAAGAAAATAAAAAATGAAATTGGCGCTTTTGCGAATATTAATTATTTGAAACCATTGAATAAAACTATTACTTACAATGGCAGGCTGGATCTGTTTTCAAATTATGGGCACGATCCACAGAATGTAGATGTGATGATGAATAACTTGTTTACCGCCAAGCTTTCCAAAGTACTAACGGCAAGCCTCGCACTCGATTTAATATATGATGATGATGTAAAGCTCTTTGGAAAGAATCATGATTCACCGGGGCTGCAATTGAAACAACTGATAGCAGCAGGGCTGAGTGTAAAATTATAAAATCACATGATGGGCTGGCTATTGGCCGGTAATAATTATCATAGATATAGCAATAACCCTTTGTGGGTTTACAGATTCTCAATTATCCCTGCGATACCCTGTCCGCCTCCCACACAGGCAGTTACGATTCCATATTTTTTATTCAACCTTTTCATGTCATTGATGATTTGAATGGTAAGTTTAGCGCCTGTACAACCAAGTGGATGGCCTAAAGCAATAGCGCCGCCGTTGATATTTACTTTGGTAGGGTCAAGTTCCAGTTTCTTAATTACCGCGAGGGATTGTGATGCAAATGCCTCATTTAATTCTATCAGGTCTATCTGAGACAGGTTCATTCCAGCTCGTTTTAAGACTTTAGGAACCGCTTCCATAGGTCCAACACCCATGATGCGTGGATGTACTCCGGCGCTAACACAGTTTACAAGACGCGCAATGGGTTTCAGCTTTAGTTCATTCATCATTGTTTCACTCATCACAATTACAAAAGCTGCGCCATCGCTTGTTTGCGAAGAATTGCCCGCTGTAACGGTTCCGCCCTGGGCAAATACGGGTTTCAACTTTGCCAATGCTTCAAGAGAAGTATCAGCTCTTACGCCCTCATCTGTATCTACCACAAAAGTTTTCTTTTGTTTTTTATTATTTTCATCTACATAAATCTGTTCCACAGGTATGGGAAGAATACCACTTTTAAAATATCCGTTATCAATAGCTTCTTTTGCTTTTTGATGCGAATGCAAACTAAATTGATCCTGTTGTTCACGAGTAACTTCAAATTCTTTTGCTACAGCTTCTGCGGTTAATCCCATTCCAAGATAATAGTCCGGAGTTTCTGATGCTACAGAAAAAGCGGGTACCGGTTTCCATCCCGAAGTAGGAACCATAGTCATACTCTCTGTTCCACCGGCGATAATACAATCGGCCATTCCGCTTCTGATTTTTGCGGTGGCAATGGCGATCGTTTCTAATCCACTGGCGCAATAACGGTTTACCGTTGCTCCCGGAACAGAAATTCCCAAAGCCCTTACACTTATCATTCGTCCTACCTGTAACCCTTGCTCAGCTTCGGGTACAGCATTCCCTACCAATAAGTCATCTACCCGTTTGCTGTCCAATTCAGGCACAGATGCCAGTAAACCTTTTATAACATCCACGGCTAAATCATCGGGACGATAGAAGCGGAATCCGCCTCGTTTTGATTTGGTAACGGCTGTTCTGAAACCGGCTATTATATATGCTTCCATAAAAATTTTATTTAAATAAATGAAGTAAGCAATTTAAGATTTTATCGGATAGAAATGATGGGTAAAAAGTATAAACAACAATCTTTTAAAAAATTAACACCTTAAACAATCTTTGTCTGAATCGAACCCGTTTAGAACTTTTTAAAATAAAACAAATCAATGTCTTAGGTGATGGAATATCTATTGATCCGGGATTATGTTCAAAAAATCAATTCAAATAATTCCCTACAATAGGCAGTCTTCTTCCTACTCCAAACGCTTTGGGAGAAATACGAATGATAGGGCAAAACTGGTTTCGCTTATATTCATTTCTGTTTACCATTTTTAAAATTCTGTCAACAAGTGGTGCATCAAATCCTAAAGATTTTATTTCAGCAGGCCCCTGCACTCTTTCAATATATTGATACAAAATTTTGTCAAGAATTTCGTAGGGCTGCAGGCTGTCGCTGTCTTTCTGATCGGGCCTCAATTTTGCCGAAGGCGCTTTGGTAATAATGTTTTCAGGAATGACCTGCCTGCCGGTAGTCAAGGTCTCTTTTTTTGAATTGATATATTTTGCCAATTCGTAAACTTGCAATTTATAACAATCACCAAGCACCCCAATGCCTCCCGCCATATCTCCATAAAGCGTTCCATATCCTACAGCAAGCTCGCTTTTATTGGAAGTGTTCAATAAAATATATCCGAATTTATTGGCAATGGCCATCAATAGATTTCCTCTTGTTCTGGCCTGGATATTTTCTTCGGCTACATCAAAGGGTAAACCTTTGAAAATGGGATCCAACTCATGCAAAAATTGATTGTATATTTTTTTTATAGGAATAATGTCATAAGGGTTGCCTAAATTCTTACTGAGCCTTTCGGCATCATCAAGAGAATGCGAAGTAGAATATTCCGAAGGCATTAAGATTGCTCTTACATTTTCTTTTCCCAATGCCTCACAGGCAAGTGCGATAGTAACCGCGCTGTCAATGCCACCGCTGCTGCCAATGATAGCTTTTGTGAATCCCATTTTAATAAAATAATCTTTTATTCCTAAAATAATAGCCTCATAAACTTGTGAGATATTCAATTCAGGATTAAAATGCAAAGGATCCAGAAGCTGGCCGGGAACGGCTTCTGCGGGTTCTATTATTGGCAAGCCGAAGGTGCCGTCATCCTTTAAAACGATTTCTTTTACTTCTTCTTTAAATTGCGAAAGCTCGCAACAGAGATTGGCATCTTTATCAAAAACCAAAGAAGCACCATCAAAAATAATTTCTGTCTGACTACCGACAGCATTGCAATAAATAAGGGGTAGTTGATACTTTACCACATTGGATTTTATCGTTGCTTTCCGGTCTTCATCATGTGTGTAATCGAATGGCGAAGCAGAAATATTGATCATAAGATCCGGTTGTTGCTGCATCAATATATCCATGGGGCAAATGCGGTAAAGAGGGTTGTCGCCAAGGTTCCAGATGTCTTCGCAAATAGTAAGCGCTATTTTTTTCCCTTTAAAATTAATTGTATTCCAATTGTACGCCGGCTCAAAATAACGGTATTCATCAAACACATCATAATTGGGCAGGCAAGTTTTATGAGCGATGCTTTTTATTTCTTTTTCGTACAAAAAGAAGGCGGCATTAAAAAGATCTTTCCCTTCTCTCTGTGGATTCCTATCGGGCGAGCCAACGATCACGCCAATGGTGTCAGCATGTTGTTTTATTTTTTCAATGCTTTCATAGCATTTGTTTATGAAGTCCGTGAAGTCGAGGAAGTCTCTTGCCGGGTAGCCGCAAATGCTCATTTCACTGAAAACAATAAGGTCTGCGTTGTGGCTTTTAGCCATGGTAATGGCATCAATTATTTTGTTTGTGTTTCTTTCAAAATTGCCAATATGATAATTTTGCTGTGCGAGAAAGATTTTCATGGTGCAAAATTAGCAGAATAATTCAGAGGACGATAGTGGTATCAATTTTAGATGTATAAACAGGGGCTGCAACAATTAACCCAATCTTAATAGCTTTCTCATCTGATTTTTCCTTTTATTTGTTCTATGAAGAAATTTTTATTCTCAATAGGTAGCGCCCTTATTTTTTTATCCTGTGGAAGTAAGAAAAACATTCCTGATGTTTCCTCCATTAAAATAAATATAGAAACCAAAAGATTTGAGCAGGATTTTTTTGCGATGGATACCACTAAAGTAGCGGAGTCTCTTAAAAGTATTTCAGAGAAATATCCGGGTTTTACCTCCGATTTTGTTGTCAATATTCTTGGACTTGATTTGGATAGTTTATTGATTCCGGGCAATGCCCAGGATAAAGCCATTCGTTTATTCATTCATGATTATAAGCCAATCAAAGATTCATCAGACTTGCTTTACAAGGATTTTAAAAAAGAAACTGATGAAATAAAAAAGGGTTTACAGTTTGTGAAATATTATTTCCCTCAATACCCATTACCCCGGTCTATCATTACTTTTATAGGCCCCATCAATGCTAATTTTGAAACCTCGTTTGGAACACAGGGAGATATCCTTACGCCCGATGGCCTTGGGATAGGTTTACAACTTCATTTGGGGAGCGAATTTTCTTTTTACAAAAGCCCTGAAGGCCAGGAGCAATATCCTAAATATCTCGCCAATAATTTTGATGCCGCACACATTCCTGTTAACTGCATGAGGAACCTTGTTGATGATATGTATCATGATAAAAGCAATGGCAAAGCGCTGGTAGAACAAATGGTGGAAAAAGGAAGAAGGATATTTTTGCTCATGAAATTTTTACCTTACGATCCCGATTATATATTTATGGGATATACTGAAAAGCAAATGAAGGAAGTCTATAAAAATGAAGCGGTAATATGGGACTTTTTTTTGAACAATGACCTGCTCAATAATTCGGAACAAAACATCATAAAGAATTACATAGGCGAAAGCCCTAAAACGCAGGAGTTTGGTGAAGAGGCTCCCGGTAATTTGGGAACGTTTTCAGGTTTGCAAATTGTAAGAAAATTTATGGATAAATTTCCAGATACTAAACTTGATGCCCTGATGAATATGAGCGCCAGGGATATTTACAGCCGATCAAAATACAAGCCGAGGGGTTAATTGAGTTTGAACGGAACGATCATTTCAAAGGCTGGAATGTTGATGATGAAGGTTTGTTTGTTGTGGCAATTTTCCATGAAATACATTCCGTGCATTTTGCCCATTTCACTTTTTAAATTGCAGCCACTTACGTACTGGTATTTTTCCGAAGAGTTTATTTTCGGTTGCATACCAATTACCCCTTCTCCTTCCACCTCGCGATGCTCTGCATTACTGTCGAAAATATACCAGTGCCTTCTTAATAACTGAATCGGAAACACATTGTTATTTTCCAGGGTGATCCGGTAAGCAAACATAAACTCCCCGGAAAGCGGATTGCTGTATTCCGGTTGGTAGAATGTTTCGACACTTATGGTTACGCCTTCTGAAATTTTAGAGATCATGGTTCTTAAGGTTGATGATAAAGTTATTAAAACCATTGATACTTAAAAATTTATTTAAAATTTATTTTTAATAGCTTACAAATCATTGAAAATTCAGGCAATTAAGTTTATTACGGTTTCCGATAATTATAATTTCTTGGTTTTAGAAAACCCTTTTTTTAAAAGCCATTCCAAAATTTTATTGCGATGATCGCCCTGGACAATGATTTCAAAATTCTTTGCGGATCCGCCGGCGCCGCAAAATGTTTTTAATTGTTTGCATAAAATTTCAATCTCCTCTTCATTCATAGAGAATCCTTCAACCATAGTTACTACTTTTCCACCGCGGTGTTTGGTATCTAGTTTCACCCTCAGCAATTGATCAGCGGGCAATAAAGATTCAGTAATCTCTTTTTGCTCAGAAGAAATAAAATCAGGTGCCGTGGAATATACAATACCTCCTGCGTTGGAAAATTTTTTCTTTGCCATATTATTTTTGAATTTCTGCTTTTAAACTCAGGTCCAAACTTTTTGCCTGGTGTATGATTGCGCCACTTGAAATGAAATCTACTCCTGTAGCGGCATACGATTCTATGTTGTCCAGCGTGATGCCACCGCTGGCTTCCGTTTCATATTTCCCTTTGATAATTTTTAAGGCCTCACTGATTTGTTGTGGAGTAAAATTATCCAGCATGATCCTACTTACTTTACCTGTGTGCATTACCTTTTTTACATCTTCAATACTTCTTGTTTCCACTTCTATTTTTAATCCCGGTTTTTTTTCCTTAACATATTTCCACGCTTTTTCAATGGCTTTTTCAATGCCACCGCAATAATCAATATGATTGTCTTTGAGCATGATCATATCATACAAGCCAAACCGGTGATTGATTCCGCCCCCGATTCGTACGGCTTCTTTTTCCAATAAACGGAAATTGGGTGTGGTTTTTCTTGTGTCGAGTAATCGGGTATTATATCCATTCAGCTTGTCTGTATATTTTTGGGTAAGGGTGGCAATACCGCTCATGCGCTGCATACAATTAAGCACGAGCCTTTCGCAGGTAAGAATGGTGTGAACTTTAGCTTCCACTTCAAAAGCGGTTTCTCCCGGTTGCATTTTGTCGCCGTCATTTTTATTTTTTTTTAAAGCAGAGGCAGGCTCTAAAATAGAAAATATTTTTTCAGCAACAGCCACTCCCGCTAAAATTCCTTCTTCTTTTATTTTAAGGATAGCTTTCCCTTTTGCATTTGCGTCTATGCATGACAGTGAAGAATGGTCGCCATCGCCAACATCTTCCCTGAGTGCGTTAGAAATTAATTCTTCCAGTTGTTGCTGATAATTTTTGTCGTGGATCATAAAACAAAAATAATGCAAAGGGGACAAAGGGTATTTAACTTGCTCGCAATTCACGGGCAAAGAAGATCAAATATATTTTAGTAATATAACTAATGACTAAAATATGCGCGGACATTTGAGTATGAATGAACAGGGTTTGAGCTTATCGCATTTTGAACCAGCCAGATCTCATACTTTTTTGCAAGCCATGCCAGAACTCAACCGATCTTACATCCGAAGAGTTTAAAAAAACTATTTTTCAAAACGGAGTTCCTGAACCACTTGTCTGTCTCCCTTCTGTTTCATATAAATAGTAGTACGAAAGGAGCCGTTGTTTGTGTTCAAGTTGCCAATGCAATATTGGGAAGATGTATTTTCACTTTTATGAATGATCTCAAAATTTTTGACATTGTTGGATTTGAAAAAATCGTTTAAGACAAGCTCTGCCTGGCTTTTGCTATAGGAATTGCTTTTTCCGGGGAAAGTGATTTCTACCGTATTATCAAAATATTGGGCTACTTCCTTTGCGTTTCCCGATTTAATGGCGTTTAAAACTTCAGTGAATGATATTGCAGTAAAGGAAGAAAATAAACCTGCAACAATTATAGAAAGTATAATTTTTTTCATAGTAATTGAATAATAAGGTTACACCTGTATTTTACGAAAAACGTGCCAAATGATGAAATTGGTCTAAAATTTTAAATAACATCTTTTATTTGTTAAAGCTAATAATTAGCTTTGAAAAATGGAAACAAAAAAAGTTATTCTGATAATAATGGATGGATGGGGCCTTGGTAATAAGAAGGAAAGCGACGCCATTCAAAATGCAAACACCCCGTTTGTAAGTTCGCTTTATAGTAAATATCCGCACAGTACCCTCGTTACCTGTGGAAGATCCGTAGGCCTCCCTGATGGGCAAATGGGCAACAGCGAAGTCGGTCATCTAAATCTTGGTGCAGGGCGTATCGTATATCAGGAACTGGAGCGGATAAACGTAGCGATAGAGAATGGGGAATTTGCAGATAATCCCATACTTCTTCAAAGTATTCGTTATGCAAAAGAGCATAAAAAGCCCCTGCATTTAATGGGACTCGTAAGCAACGGTGGTGTTCATTCGCACCTGAACCATTTAAAAGCGATTACTTCTATATGCAAAAAGCATGGCCTTGAAGATGTGTATATTCATGCGTTTACGGATGGACGTGATACTGACCCTAAAAGTGGTATTGGCTTTCTGCAAGAACTTCAAGAGCATCTTGAAAAAACTACTGGTAAAATTGCAACCATTACCGGCCGTTATTATGCCATGGACAGCGATAAAAGATGGGAGCGCGTGAAAATTGCCTATGATGCTATGGTGCACAGAACCGGAAAAGTAACTTCTGATATTTTTTCTGCCGTCAGTTCTTCTTACGAACAAAATGTTACTGATGAATTTTTATTACCTATCATAAATTCAGGCACGCCCCAGTCTGGAATAGAAGACGGGGATGCGGTTATCTGTTTTAATTTCAGAACAGACAGGTGCCGGGAGATTACGGAAGTGCTTACTCAGACTGCCTTTCCGGAATACGGTATGAAACCGCTGAAGATAGATTATACCACGATGACGCGCTATGATCATAAGTTCAAAAATATTCAGGTTGTTTTTGAAAAGGATGATTTGAAAAATACCCTTGGCGAAGTATTGGCAGATGATCATAAAATACAGATACGAATTGCAGAAACTGAAAAATATCCCCATGTAACTTTCTTCTTCAGCGGCGGAAGAGAAATACCTTTTGATGGAGAAAAACGGATCATGATTCCTTCTCCTAAAGTGGCCACTTATGATCTTCAGCCGGAGATGAGCGCCAAGGAAGTAAAGGAGGCATTGCTCCCTGAAATAAAAAAACAAAGTGCAGATTTTGTTTGCCTCAATTTTGCAAATGCAGATATGGTAGGGCACACAGGTGTTTGGGAAGCCGTAATAAAAGCGGTGGAAACCGTGGATGCCTGCGTAAAAGAAATAGTTACCGCTGCTTTGGAAAATGATTATACCATCTTTCTTACGGCTGACCATGGCAATGCCGATTACATGAAAAATGAGGATGGAACGCCGAATACGGCTCATACAAAAAATTTGGTTCCCTATTTTATCATTGGCAAAAACGTTAAGGAAAATTTGAAACCAGGCAAATTGGGAGACGTGGCACCTACTCTTTTAACTTTAATGGGGCTACCAATTCCAAAAGAAATGACAGGAGAAATTTTAATAACTCAATAGACACGGACCGCAATTCCTTATGAGAAAATAATAGTAATTATCCGGGTCCTTTTTAGTGACAATTTTTGTGCTATTCCGTTGTTAGAGCTTTCTAAAAATGTGACTGGAGAATCGCTATAACAATAACATCGCGGAATAAAAGGTAATAGGGCAATTACAGACAAGTAATCCATATTCGAAAGCGAATCTTCAGAAAGCGGTTTATTTATTAATCTTTAGGAAGAATGCAGCTATTTTGGTAAAAATTTGTCCTATCTTAGTAGTGTTAAACCAAGTAAATACATTTATGACAGAAGAGACGATGCTTCAAGGCTGTCTGGATAACCTTGCCACCGCGCAGGAGGCTTTATATAATCGTTTTAGCCCGCGGATGCTTGGTGTTTGTTATCGTTATGCCCGAAATAGGGAGGATGCTGAGGATATGTTGCAGGAAGGTTTTATGAAGATATATTCCCAGATACATCAGTTTCGGAATACAGGCGCTTTAGAGGGATGGATAAGAAAGATTGTGGTACATACCTGTATCAACATTTTGAAAAAGAATAAAAAGTTCTCTGAAAGTGTAGATCTGATTCATGCATCTGCAATTCATATAAACGAGAATAATATCTCGTCTATCTTGCAGGCAAAACAGGTGGTGGAATGTATAAGACTATTGCCATTGGGATATAGAACGGTTTTGAATTTATATGCCATTGAAGGATTTTCTCATAAGGAGATCGGATCTATTTTGGATATAGAAGAAAGCACGAGCAGGTCGCAATATACCAGGGCGCGTGGGTTGCTTGAAGAGATTTTATTAAAGAAGAGAATATTGCAAAAACCGAGAGAGAATATAAGAATGGTTTCAGGAAGTAAATAACTGTTTTATGATTATAATATCTTTTTACCAAACACTGAACAACGTAGAATGATGGACAGAAGATTTGATATGGCAAATTTTGAACAATCTTTAAAAGATCATGCCGACCAATTTTCTATTGTTCCCTCCAAAAGAGTATGGCGTGGCATTTATAACGATTTCCATCCGGGAAGTAAATGGCCTTCCATTGCTATGGCATTGGTTTTTTTCTTTACCCTCGTTGGCATTGGTCATTTAAATAATACACCAAAACGAACTACTGATTCGGATCAGCCGACCAGGAAGATTGAATCAGTAACTCCTCCGGGAAATAAAGTGGCTTCATCTGAACCGTATCGCTCCGGAAAAGTTAGTCCGGCTATTTCTAATAAGAACAAAAAAGACCAATCTGAAGTTGACGCTGGGTTGGTGGTTGAAAATACGATGAGTGATAATGCAGAAATGACTTTAATCAATTCGGCAAATCAGCAGATCCCAAAATATTCTCCTAAAGTATCGGTTACCACAATATCAGTTACCGCTAAGGCTCATCCATTTGAAAGAGTGAACACGATAGATAGAATTACTGGCGGGAAGAGGCTGGCAAATTTCGGTGATGAAAAAACACTTTCGAACATAGAGAAGTTAAGTGAAAATAATTCAATAGCTTTTTCTGTACCGATGAATAAAAACATTGTTGTTAATAAAGAATTGGATAGCCATCCTTTAGAGGATTGGTTTACCAATGATAATAACAAAGTTTACGCAACCGGCATCATAGAGAATAAAATACTTTTACCCGAAATCTTCTTTTTTAATGATAGGGTATCCATGTCAGCAATTCCTTTGATTGCAAATTTTAAAGAGCAAGAGAATAGTATTGAAAATAATGAAGGCATGAATGCCGGAAATGCTACAATCAAAACCCATAAAAAAAGGAATGAAAAAGTGAATTGGTTTTATTACCTAACCCCAACGATTACTTCCGTTTATTTTACCGGCGAAGCCATTCAACAAACCACCGCTTCTAATTTTTCTCCAATAGTTATTCAGTCTAATCAGCATGGGAATAATATGATTTATAATGCAAGGTTAGGTTTTGAAACAGGAACTGAAATGATATATACTTTCGGGAAAGCATGGTCTTTAATTACAGGTGCCCATGTATCTTATTCTGGCTACAATGTTATTTCCGATCAGGTACATCCCACATTTGGCAGTTTATTATTAAGGAATAGCTCAGGCAACACTTATTCAAAAAGCTATATCACACAATATGGGAATGGCGAGGGACAAAGTCAGCTCTCTCTGAAGAATTATAATTTACAGGTATCCATACCCGTGGGATTGCAATATGCTGTCTGGGGTAATAAAAATTTACAGATCAGCCTGGCTTCTACTATTGAACCTTCATTTGTAGTAAAAAGCAACGCCTATTTACTTACCTCTAACGGTAAGAATTATGTGAATGATCCCAATCTGATGCGCAAAGTAAATCTCAGTGGCAATTTTGGATCGTACGTTTCTTTTTATTCTAATAAAATAAAATGGAGGGTAGGCCCCAGCGTTAGATACCAGGTATTATCAAGTTATCAAAATATTTATCCGGTAAAAGAGCATTTAATAGATTATGGCATAAGAATTGGAATTTCCAGATAAGAAATTATAAACAAGGGTGAATCATTTTTTTTTAAAATGGTATTCCCCAGGATGTTTCTGAAAAGTCGTTGCTTCGTACCCTGCAACGGCTTTTTTTTATTTGTAAATTTGCGAATGAAAAATTTGTTTACGATCCTTTTATGCGGTTTGATATTTTTTATGGCTTCCTGTAATTCTGATGAGAAAATAGTCTCAACAGCGAACTCTGCCGACACTACGGTTTCTATTTTCCCCGTAACGGATTTTTTAAAAGGACAGCTAAGAGAGTTAGACAGTATGCCTGTAACCGTATTAAGAACCATAACGGTTAACGGAAAAACTGATTCCTCCTGGCTTAAGCGAGAAAGCATCAGACCATTCGCTCTGCCTTTTTTAACGCCGGTAATTGATTCGACCTCTATGTCTTCTTTTTTTTCAGCAAAATCTTTTTTAGACCAAACCATTAATGCGTTTACCCTTATCTATGATGCAAATACTCATTTACCCGATAGTGTAAGCCTGCATCACTGGAGTGTGTATATTGATCCACAAACCAGTAAGGTGCAACGGATTTACCTGGTAAAAGAATATGAGAAAGATGGCGCTGCCATCACCAAGCAATTAACCTGGAAAGTGAATGAATGGTGCAGCATAAGAACCATAACGGAAAAGCCGGGGAGCAGCGCCGACATACACGAAGAAAAAATGAGATGGGATTTTAATAATTGATTTTATCAATTGGCACCCTATTTTTCAGGCAAATAATTAGCATGACTTCTGAGAATTTTCAAACGATCATTAAAACTTTACCGCACCAGCCGGGCATTTATAAGTATTTCGATGCTAAGAGCGAATTAATATACGTTGGCAAAGCAAAAAACATTAGGAAAAGGGTAAGCTCTTATTTCACCAAAACATTTACCGGTTATAAAACTCATGAACTGGTAAAGAGGATTGAAAGGATTGAATTTACCATTGTAGATAGCGAGCAGGATGCCTTTCTTTTGGAAAATTCATTGATAAAACAATTTCAGCCGAAGTATAACATCAACCTAAAAGATGATAAAACCTACCCTTATATAGTTATAAAAAATGAACCCTTTCCCAGGATATTTTTAACCCGTACTAAACTAAACGATGGCTCGGAATACCTCGGCCCCTTTACTTCGGCGGGCAAAGTAAGGGAATTGCTTACGTTCATTAAAGAATTTATTCCTTTGCGCACCTGCAAACTCAATCTTACAGAGCAAAATATTCAAAAGCAAAAATTTAAAGTTTGCCTGGAGTATCATCTTGGTAATTGTAAAGGGCCTTGTGAAGGATTGCAAAGCAAAAAAGATTATGATGAAGGGCTGCAGCAAATAAGGCAGATGCTGAAAGGAGATTTGGCACCTGTGATACACCGCTACAAAGAAGAAATGGATTATTATGTCAATGAAATGCAATTTGAAAAGGCGGCGGTTATAAAGAATAAACTGGACGATTTGGAAAACTACCAGGCAAGGTCTGTGATTGTAAGCAAATTGTTTTCTAACCTGGATGTGTTTTCCATACTCAGAGAAAATGAAACGGCCTATGTTAATTATTTAATGGTGCAGCATGGCACTATTGTGCAAACGCATACCATTATATTGGAGCCCAAACTAGATGAAAGCAATGCTGAAATTTTAGCGTTGGCCATTACAGATTTAAGGGAAAAATTCAATAGCAATGCCAGTGAAATTGTAATTCCTGTTTCGATAGAATATCCGGGTGATGAGTTTATTTGTACTATCCCCAGAGGCGGTGAAAAAAAGAAGCTCCTCGATCTTTCAGAAAAAAATGTAAATTATTTTATTGAAGAAATGAGGCGAAAAAAGATGCTTCACCTGGAGGGAGAAACTGATGTTGAAAAGCAGAAAGTATTATTGCAATTGCAAAAAGACCTGCACCTGCCGGCTTTACCCACGCACATAGAATGTTTTGATAATTCAAATTTCCAGGGCAGTTATCCCGTTGCTGCGATGGTGTATTTTAAAAATGGATTGCCGGATAAAAGCCAGTATAGAAAATTCAATATTAAAACGGTACAGGGAATTAATGATTTTGCCAGTATGAAAGAAGTGGTTTCAAGAAGGTATAAAAGGCTTTTGAAAGAGGGAACTCCTTTGCCCCAGTTAATTATTATTGATGGGGGAAAAGGGCAATTGAGCGCTGCTATGGAAGGATTGATTGAAACGGGCATGGAAGGAAAAGCAACAGTGGTGGGGCTTGCCAAAAATGAGGAAGAAATATTTTTCCCAGGCGACCAGGAATCTATAAAGCTTCCCTGGAATAGTGAAAGTCTTAAATTAATAAGAAGAGTGAGAGATGAAGTACACCGGTTCGGTATCACCTTCCATCGCAATCAACGTAGCCGTGGCACTTTTGTAAATGAGCTGGAAATGATAAAAGGTATTGGAAAAAATACTGCAGATACTTTATTGAAAAAGTTTAAATCGGTAAAAAAAATAAAAAATCTTTCAAAAGAAGAGCTTGAGGAAATTATTGGAAAATCAAAATCCGGAATAGTTTATGGCTATTTTCATTCCTGAGACAGGAAAGGTTTAAATAAAAAAAGGGGCCCGGATGAATATCCAGCCCCGTTTAAAATCCAATATCCTATGAAAAACCGTGGCAAATATAGAGAAAAATAAATGATGGCGGATACCCATTTCCGGGTATTTTTTTGGGTGGGTAAAAAGCATAGCAAAGAGTAAAATAAAGAGGCTACCTCACAAGGAAAGCTTCTTTTTTATTTTAAAAAAATCCTCCTTCTCTTTTTGAGAGATGAAACATAGGATTGAGGATGGAGGGATGAAGAGCATTTCTCCATGTGTTGAGGCCATCGCAGTATCCTTTTAGGTCAATACTGTATGCTTAAAGGTAATTGCTGTAGCTTTCAGGTCATTGCTTTGTGTACTGGGCATTGGCGTTAATAATTT
>JBDSOE010000288.1:0-4057 GCA_039915005.1 Ginsengibacter sp. | reverse complement strand
AAATTATTAAGGCCCATTAATTTTTAATTCTCCCATAAAAAAACTTCTTACTTTTGAATTCAGCAAATGCAAGTGAACAACAATAAAGACCATATCGCTTCCTGCCCGTACACGTGTTTTATTTTACCCGGCACTTTCGGCGTATCCCCGGCTCCCGGATGCTGGTAGGCGCCTTCAACACGGCCTCCTATCAGTGAACATTCCATCAAAAAAATTTACAACACTACATTTAGGTTTTAAAAAATTAAATCATTATTAAAGAAATAATAGAATGAAAAAGATTACCATCATTGGAGGCGGCAACCTCGGCACAGCCATTGCCGGCGGGTTATTGAAATCCGGAAAGTTTTCTCCAAAAAATTTAACGATCACTAAAAGAAATCTTCAGACGCTAAAGGAATTAAGTGATTCGGGCGTTCAGGTAACCTCCGATAATTACAAAGCCATACAGCATTCAGATATTATCATACTCGCAGTAAAGCCTTTACAGATCCAGGAAATATTGGTGAATACGGCGTTTCATAAAAGCCAGATAGTAATCAGCGCTATTACAGGTGTTTGGTTAAAAGACTTGCGTCAATGGATAGGCAATGAAGTTACTTTGTTTCGCGCCATGCCCAACACTGCCATAGCCATTCAGCAAAGTATGACCTGCATTAGTAATGACGGAGCAGGAGCCGAACAAATTGCCATCGTGAAAGAGCTTTTTGAAATATTGGGCGAGGTAACTTTTATTGAAGAAAAACTAATGGATGCCGCAACTGTATTGGGAGCCTGCGGAACTGCATTTGCCCTGCGATATATCCGTGCCAGCATACAGGGCGGCATACAAATTGGATTTAGTGCGGAACAGGCTTCTTTCATAGTAGCGCAAACGGTAAAAGGGGCGGCAGAATTATTACTGACCAACCACACACATCCTGAGCAGGAGATTGACAAAGTAACTACTCCACGGGGATGCACCATTGCCGGATTAAACGAACTGGAACACAAAGGATTCAGCTCGGCACTGATAAAAGGATTGGTAGCGAGCTATGATAAAATTGTCTGATTGATTTACTACTATCCGGGCGGCCGAAATTTTTACTCATGAATTGTAAAGTTACAGGCAACCCGATTTGACGGCCACATACCAAAAGGATAAGTTTTGAAATATATTACCCGGACAGTTTGGATTTTATCGCTGGTAAGTTTGTTTACTGACATAGCCAGTGAAATGCTTTATCCAATACTGCCGATTTACTTAAAGACGATTGGCTTTTCAATTGTGCTTATTGGAATACTTGAAGGAGTTGCCGAAGCAACAGCAGGACTTAGTAAAGGTTACTTTGGCAAACTTTCCGATACATCAGGCAAACGAGTTCCATTTGTACAAATTGGTTATGCTTTCAGTACTATCTCAAAACCAATGATGGCAATTTTTATATTTCCACTTTGGATCTTTCTCTCAAGAACTATTGATCGCTTTGGAAAAGGAATAAGAACGGGTGCAAGAGACGCAATTCTTTCAGACGAAGCAACCCCTGAGACAAAAGGTAAAGTTTTCGGCTTTCATCGTTCCATGGACACGTTAGGCGCTGTGATCGGTCCTTCATTGGCCTTGCTTTATTTATATTTTTATCCACAGGATTATAAAACACTTTTTTTTGTTGCATTTATTCCCGGATTATTTGCCGTTTTGGCTTCCTTCTTTCTCAAAGACAATAAAGTAATTCCTGATAAGCCGAAAGTCGCAACACCTTTTTTTTCATTCTTGCAGTATTGGAAACAAAGTCCCAAAGAATATAGAAAAATTGTTTTTGGGCTTCTTGTTTTCACACTGTTCAACAGTTCGGACGTATTTCTTTTACTTAAAGCAAAACAATCCGGGCTGGGCGACACAATGGTAATCGGTGTTTACATTTTTTACAATCTAATTTATGCTTTGTTTGCTTTTCCAACTGGCATCATTGCTGACAAAATCGGACTAAAACCAATTTTCATCATTGGGCTTGCTTTGTTTGCAACAGTCTATTTTGGAATGTCGCTAAACACAAATCTATATTTCTTCTTTGGGCTGTTTTTCCTCTATGGTATCTATGCTTCAGCCACAGAAGGAATTTCAAAAGCGTGGATTTCAAATATCATAGACAAAAAAGACACCGCAACAGCCATCGGGACCTATTCGGGGCTTCAAAGCATTTGCACAATGCTTGCAAGTTCACTAACCGGGCTAATTTGGTTTCAGTTTAGTGCCACAGTTGCATTCGTAACAACAGCAATCGCAACAATTTTTGTAATACTTTATTTCCTGACGATCCCTAAACCAGCAACCCAAAAAATGGAACAGATCAATCACAACGACAGAACTTTTCTAAAAGTTTTATAACTGTTACGCCTTCTTCTACCGGGCAGGGATTGGAATTTTCATCCAAAAAATAGCCAACTACTTTTTCAATCATAGGCTGCTGTACATGCGGCAAATTATCAAATTCTATTGTTTCCGTTTTCTTATTTTTAACGACAGTGATTATTTGTTTTCCAAAAAAAGAAAAATGAATCGTTCCCTTGTCGCCAATAATTTCACAATGATCTTCTTCATTTCCTTCGCCCATATCAAAACACCAGGTGCCACTGAATAATATTTTATTTCTAAATAAAATATTTCCCGAAATAATGTCCGCTGCGGTGTATAAGATATTCCTGTTTACGGCAAAGCCATTGGCATTTTCTACTTGTCCAAATAAGTGGTACATCATATCCAACTGATGCGGCGCTATATCATAAAATAATCCGCCCCCGGCAATGGACTCATTCACCCTCCAGGCATTTTTGGGAATCAGCAATTCTTCCTTTGATAAATTCCTTTTGTAAAAATGTAAGTGCGCAAATTTTATATCGCCTATCCTTTTATCATCAATCAATTCTTTTATTTTTTTATAAAATGGCTGCTCCCTGCGATAGTGCGCTACCACCAGTTTGCCATCAGAATCCTGCACAGCCTGCAACATTTTTTTTGCGGAAGTCACATTTACCGTCATCGGTTTTTCTACATACACAAACTTGCCCGCCTTTAATGCAGCTAAAGTATAGAGTTCGTGCGAAGAAGGAGGCGTGGCAATATAGACTGCATTTATATCCGGGTCATTCATAAGTTTCTCCGCATCGGAATACCATTTGGAAACCTGATGGCGTTCCGCATAATCTTTGGCCTTGTCCGCATTTCTACGCATTACCGCTATGAGCGAAGAGTTTTTCACTTTGTTGAAAGCCGGGCCGCTCTTAACTTCCGTTACATCGCCACAACCTATTATACCCCAATTTATTTTTTTCATCAAAACCATTTTTCAATTGTAGAGAGATAAAAAGATTTACCCTGCCTGGGTTTAAAAATAAAGAAAAGCGATTTAAATATCAGGCTTTTTGTTTTTTTACAACATCAATACAGAAGGAATTATTTTTGCCCGGAAAATAAAAATAGCTTTGCAAAATGACCAATAACGATATACTCAAAAAATTAAGAGTTGCCCTTTCACTGCGCAATGATGATATTATCCACATACTCTCGTTAGTGGATTTTGAAATAAGCAAAGGAGCTTTGGGCGATCTTTTTAGAAATGAAGGCCAGCCCGGTTATGTGGAAGCAGGCGACCAGATTCTGCGCAACTTTTTAAATGGATTGATCATTTACAAAAGAGGAAAGCTGCCGGAATCTAAAATTAATATTAAAGAAAAATAAAAGAAAAAACCGCCGGAAAGATCATTATAAAATGTGTCTTAATAACTACCTGTTATTTGAACTATATTGCATGTGCCAACTCTTTTCCACAGTTGGTTTCTTTGTTAGCTGGGTCGCCGCAGTTGTGGAGCACTGGCTTTGAAGCGATGGCCTCACCAACGGCTGAATAATCTTTTCGACTCTAAGATAGTTGCAGTAAAAAATTGAGGAGATTCTATTACTATTGCTTGAATAATTCAAATCAAAGATAGGGGCTTTGTCTAATTCGTTTTGTTGGTGAAGCAGCGCACTTTTCTTTGCTCAACACCAACAAAGAGCCAAATATGCTGAGTAGTCAAC
>JBDSOE010000040.1:0-20675 GCA_039915005.1 Ginsengibacter sp. | reverse complement strand
CACATAATATTGTATATACAGGCAAGGAGAGAAAAAATTAAGGCATAAGAAACATAAATATGAGCTTTCATTTTATGTTTTTGTTTTCATCATAATGCGATTTTTCATTTTACGAAAAGTCGCATTTTATTTTCCGCTATGTCCAAAATATTTCATGGAAACATGATGTTACTCATGTTTATGATTGATGACAGTTAGCTTTTAATAAGACTAAGCAAAGGAAATTTGCACTGCATTTTTAAAAGCATATTTTATGAAAAGGGGTTTTAGAATTCTTCTGCTTACTTTATTTTTTTCAATGTTTATTTTATCAGCTACCTCTGTAACCGCACAAAATGAAAAAACTGAAGAGCTAAAGCTCAGCTTACAATTGAGGCCGCGTGCCGAAATGAGAAATGGATTATTTACACCGATTTTAAACGGACAAAAAGCAGCTGTGTTTGTGGCACAACGCAGTCGCATAGGACTTACTTATTCCAAAAACCAAAAATTGAAATTGGGCCTGAGTACCCAGGTGGTAAACACCTGGGGAAATGACCCGCAGGTTCAAACTACGGCAAATAATGTTTCGCTGTATGAAGCCTGGGCACAGCTTTATTTTAATCCGGAATGGAACATAAAGCTGGGCCGCCAGGTACTGTCTTACGATGATGAAAGAATTCTCGGAGCTTTGGACTGGAACAATGCCGGACGTAAGCATGACGCAGCCTTGTTAGGTTTTGAAAAAAATAAAATTAAAGCAAATGCCGGCGTGGCTTACAATCAAAATTCAGAAAAGGTTACCAGTACTTTTTATGACAACTCACTAAGCCAGCCCTATAAAGGGATGGAATTTTTATGGCTTAGATATGATGTCAGCCATGCGCTTGCTTTTTCCTTTCTTGGTATGAATCTTGATTTTCAGGACCGGGCTGATTCCTCTGTTACCCACTTACAAACTATAGGAGGAAATGTTTTTTTCCAAAAAGATAAAGTAAGGGTTGCGGCATCTTATTACTTTCAGGCAGGCAACAAACCTTTTAAAAACTCACCGGATGTGAAAACAAATGCATGGATGTCCGCCTTGAAAATGGATTACATTTTTAATAAACAATTTAATGCTGTAGTGGGTTCTGATTACCTTACCGGAAATAATATGAACTCAGCCTCAGCCACTGTCAACTATTTTAATCCATTATATAGCACGGGTCATAAATTTTATGGAAGCATGGATTATTTTTATGTTTCCAGTGCGCATAATAATGCGGGGCTTTGGGATTCTTATTTGAATTTTAATTTTAATCCCACCGAAAAAATCACCGGCCAGGTGGCCTTGCATCATTTTGAGTCTGCCGGCGAAATAATTGATTATACCGGCGCCAATGCCAACAAATCATTAGGCAATGAAGCAGACCTGTCGTTTGGCTATACTATCATGAGCGATGTAAAACTTACCGGTGGATACTCTCAGATGTTTACTGATGAGTCTATGAAATACGTAAAAAATATTACTTCCAGCCAAACCATGAAACCTGTACAAAACTGGGTATGGATTTCATTCAATTTTAATCCGCAAATAATTTTAAAATCAAATAAATAAATCTCAAAAGAACAAGTATGAAAAAATTTAGAAGAGGACTGGTACAGTTAACGTTATTATTCGCATTAACTGTTTTAAGCTTTTCCTGCAAGACAAATTCAGGAAACTCAACCTCAGAAAGCAGCATTGATACCGTACTTACCGGAACGGTTACCGCAGAATTAACCGTGGCTCCCAACGTACCCAAACCATTGACCTATACTTCTCCAAAGAAAGTAATGGTAGTGTTGGAAACCATAGAAAAAGTAATGCCCATTTCTGATAGCACTGAATATACTTTCTGGACATTTGGGGGCAAGGTACCTGGTGAATTCATTCGCGTAAGACAGGGAGACCTTGTTGATTTCACTTTGAAAAATGCGCCGGATAGTAAAAATTCTCACAGTATAGACCTACACGCTGTAATAGGACCAGGTGGTGGCGCCGAGGCTACTGCCACAGCTCCCGGACAATCTACTCATTTTCAATTCCGCGCCCTGCATCCCGGTTTATACGTTTATCATTGCGCTACAGGTCCGGTGCCTTTGCACATAGCCAACGGTATGTACGGTTTAATATTAGTAGAACCACAGGAAGGATTGCCCAAAGTAGATAGAGAATATTATTTAATGCAGTGAGATTTTTATACCGCCGGAAAATTTGAAGCAAAGGGATTACAGGCCTTTGATCAGGATAAGGCCCTTGCTGAAAACCCCGACTATGTTCTGTTTAACGGAAGAGTACGTTCTACCACAGGGGCCAATGCACTACAGGCAAAGGTGGGGGAAACTGTTAGGTTGTATGTTGGAAACGGTGGGCCAAACCTGGTTTCTTCTTTCCATGCCATTGGCCAGATATTTACCAAAGTATATATGGAAGCAGGTACCAAAATAAATGAAGATGTACAAACTACGCTGATCCCCAGTGGAGGTGCTTCTATCGTAGAAATGAAAATGCATGTGCCTGAGGTAATCAATCTTGTGGACCATTCTATTTTCCGTGCCTTCAATAAAGGTGCTATTGCGCAAATAAAAGTAACAGGAGAAGAGAACCCATCTATCTTTCATAAAATGAAATAAGAATCTGGTAAAGAAGCTTTCTTCGTCTTACAATGAAATATTTTCTAACGATATTATTTTTAACTGCTTTCTCCGGGGTTTCTCATGCCCAGGAGAAAGCGGTTATCGCTCAGAAAAAAATGGTTACGGTTCCTGCAGGAAATTATAAACCTTTTTTTGTTACTAAAAGTGATAAGCCCATTTATATTGCCGCCTTTAAAATGGATGAGACCGCGGTAACCAATTTGGAATACCTGGAATTTGTAAAGGCCAATCCTCAATGGAGAAGATCAAAAGTAAACAGGCTTTTTGCAGATGCTAATTATTTAAAGTATTGGGAAAGCGACTTGTCAATAGGCGCTTCCAATAAAAATATTTACCACTCGCCGGTAGTATATGTTTCGTGGTTTGCAGCGCAGGCATATTGTAAATGGAAAAATAAAAAATTACCCACCGTTGCCGAATGGGAGCAGGCAGGCCATGCAGCGCCAAAGGATATTAAATACAAATCGCTAACAGACTATATCCTGGAATGGTACTCGAAGCCAAACCCAACGTTTTTGCCTCCTGTAAAATCTACCTATAAAAATGAGTATGGATTGTATGATATGCACGTACTGATATGGGAATGGACTTTTAATTTTAATAGCTTCATCGGTTCTACAGATACCCGGGGAAACAACCAGGTGGATTTGAAAAACTTCTGTGCTGCCGGAGCGGTAAACGTGGCGGACAAATCGGATTATGCGAGCTTTCTCCGATTTAGTTATCGGGGAAGTTTAAAAGGAAATTTTTGTATAGCCAACCTTGGCTTTCGCTGCGCTAAAGATTTAAAATGAATAAAATGAAAACTGTATTCTCTTACCTCATTCTTTGTATGATATTATTCGGTTGTTCCACTTCCGAAAGCAAATCGGCTTTTGAAGGAACGATGGAAAAACATGCTACCGCTCCGGTTGGCACTATCCCGGCTGAAAGCCTTTACATGATAAGCGACACCTTTCAAACACAGGATAATAAATCGGTAACCCTATCTTCATTTGCCGGTAAACCTACTGTGGTAGCAATGATCTTTACTCATTGCGATTACGCCTGCCCACGGCTTACCGCTGACATAAAAAATATGGAAGAAAAATTAAAAGAGGATAATGACAAAGTGAATTTTTTATTGGTAAGTTTTGATTCGGAAAGGGATACTCCTGCACAATTAAAAAAATTTGCCACCGGTTTACAACTTAGTAAAAACTTTACGCTTCTTCATGGAACTGAAGAGGCCGTAAGAACGCTTTCTGTTTTATTAAATGTGCAGTTTGAAAAAGATGCGGAAGGGAACTTCTCTCACAGCAATATCATTTCTGTTCTTGATAAAAAAGGCGCTCTTCTTTTTCAAAAAGAAGGCCTTGATGCTGACCAGGCCGAAACAATCAGCACCATAAAACAATCGCTGCAATAACAACTTTATTGGGCGATGTAGGATGCATAAAAAAGGGATTATTTTTGCTGAATAAAAAGTGGCTGTGAAGAAACCTCTTTGACAAAACAGGCATGGCTCATTTTAGTTAATATTAATCAATCATTTTATTAACTTTTAAATAAAGAGAGAACTGTCTTTTTTATATTGAAAGAAAGTCTTTTGCTGGCACGTAAATATTTCTGCTTATCTTATTGGGGTTATAAATTTATTAGATGTTTCTTATTAATAGGTGGACTTTTATAAAAAATTATATTTAAATGACTAAATTACAAACCAATTTTTAATCTTGTTTTTTAATCTCAGTCATGTTTTCAAAAACAGCAGAATACGCTTTAAGAGCCACCATTTTCATAGCACAGAAAGGCACTATAAATAATAAATTAGGAATTGATGAAATCGCAAAAGCCATTGGTTCGCCCCAATCATTTACCGCTAAAATTTTGCAGATGCTTACCAAAGACAACAAGGTGGTAAGCTCTGCAAGAGGCCCTCATGGCGGGTTTTATATGACTGCGCTATCAAAAAAACTGCCCGCCCTTGCCGTTCTTGAAGCAGTAGGTGAAGACAATGTACTCAGAAAGTGCGTATTGGGATTGAACCAATGTTCCGAGGTAAAACCCTGTCCCATGCATGCCGAATATAAGTTGATAAAAGAAAAGCTGATTTACTTATTTGAAAAGAAAACCATTCAGCATCTTGCTAATGAAACAGGCAAGGAAAATATTTTTATCAATAATACACGGCCAAAAAAATAGAGCGCTATTTATCTTTTTTCATGGCGTCTATCAATTTTTGCCCGCGCACTAATACCTTCAATCCATTTCTCTTCAGCGAGATCATCGGGCGCTTTTTTACATTATTTTCAATGTCTTTTTTATAGGCTGAAATGATGTCTTTGTAAGAAAGAATTCCTATGATATTATTTTCACTTGAAACCACCGGGAGCATATCAAGATTTTCTTTTGCCATCATTTCAACGGCGGTACGCAGGCTGCTTTCATTGCCAATGGAGGCGCTGTTCCGTTTGATGAGCGCGCCGATTAATTTTTCGGGTTGATGGTGATTACTGAATAAATTGGATGAGCTTATGATTCCCTTGTACTCATTGTTATTGCTTACGATAATAAAATAATTGCTATGGTAATCGGTCTCTTTCTCAAGCCAGTTGCGCACTTCGCCAATGGTGTTTTCTTCACTAAGCACCAACCCGTCTTCGTTGACCACTTGCTGCACCGATATGGCTTCTAAAATATCCGGCTCATACGAATCAGGAGTTTTTACCCCGCGCCTTGTAATTTTTTCCGTCATGATCGTATTTTCCATTAAGAAAAATGAAACAAAATAAGAAGCCGTGCAGGATGCCAAAAGTGGCAGCAGGGCATTGGACTGTCCGGTAACTTCCAGTGCAAAAATGATGGAAGTAAGCAACGCCCTTGAGGCACCGGCAAATATGGCCGACATACACACCAAAGCGGCGAGTGATAAGGTAATGCCTGAATGTGGGAAGTAATAAATAATAACACTTGCCATTAAAGCGCCGGCGGCGCCACCAATAGTGAGCAATGGCGCCAGGGTACCGCCGGAAGTGCCGCTTCCCAGGGCTATGGCCCATGAAATAAATTTGAGAATACACAACGAAAGCACCACTTTTATAGGAAGCGTTCCTGATAAAATATCCGTGATATTTTCGTAGCCGACCCCCAAAGTTTTTGGGGAAAAATAACCGATGACGCCCACGGCAAGTCCTCCGATAGCAGGCCACCACATCCAGTGAACCGGTAATTTTTCAAAGCCATCTTCCACGAGATATACAAATTTGGTAACCAATACAGCGAGCACGCCCGTGATGATACCGAGGATACTATAAACCAGGAGCGCCGTATTGGACGGGTATTCTATCAGGTGCCCGACCGGGAAAACAGGGCCGCCGCCAAATAAAAAGTGGTGGCCGTCAGCCCCAGTAATGCAGGAAAGCGCTACAGGAATTATGGATTTTGGAGAAAACTCAAAAAGTAATAGTTCGATTGCCAGAAAGATGGCGGCAATGTGGCTTCCGAAAATGGCCGCCATACCCGCCGTGGCCCCCGAAGCCAATAATATTTTTCGTTCGTTGTGAGAGATCTTTAATAATTGCCCCAACGTGGAGCCTAAAGCGCCGCCTGTAGCAATGATAGGACCTTCCGCACCAAAAGGGCCGCCGGTTCCGATAACTATGGCCGACGATATGGGCTTGAGGTAAGTGAGTGTTGGTTTTATTTTACTCTGGTTGGTAAGTATCTGTTCCATCGCCTCCGGAATGCCATGACCGCGAATGGCTTTGGATCCATATAGCGCCATCAGTCCGGCAACAACGCCACCCGCAGCGGGAATTAAAATTACCCATAACCCCAACGTATTTCCTACAGGTGTTACATGCGAAATGGCAAATTCTCCAAAAAAAGAAAGATGGGTTATGAGATACAAAAAGCTCATCAAAAATTTAGCAATAAAACTGATGCAAATGGCTATTGCCACCGCGAGGGAAGCAATGGTGAGTAGCCTCTTTTTATTCTGCGGTATGTATTGCTTTATATTCTCCTCCTCAAGAGTTGGGTTTAAAGCAATTGAAATAGGGATTCCATTTTTTAGAAAATTCTTCCTGGCCATTCAATTTTTGAGGTTGTGATTGCAAAATGCAGCCGGTAAAACTAATGGGTGTGAGGGTAAATGCCAAATGGGATTTTATGTTATTAGTATCAACTATAGGATAGCCGTCGTTATCCATAGGTCAGAAGGCGGGTGAAATAACTTCGACCATACCGACCTACGGTGACCCGAATGGAAGAGACAGTTGAATCAATTGACAGTAACCTGTATCAAAAAATGATAGTTGTATTGGATTTCATCTTTAATAATATTCCACACAATAGAGAAGTCAATTCCAAAATAATCGTGAATTAATTTATTGCGCAGGCTTTTCATTTCTTTCCATTCAACCAAGGGATATAAAGCTTTAGTTTCTTCTGAAACCATGGAGGCGGCTTCGCCAATGATTTCCAGGTTTCTAACTACTGCAGCCTTAGTTTTTGCATCACCTATAAAGGTTTAGTAGTTATCGCCTTCAATGAAAATATTGATTTCTTCTATGGCAATAATCATATCTGCTATTAATAAGCTGTCAACTCTTTTAGGCATATAATAAATCGGGCTTTACATACTCAAAATAATCAGGTTTAATGGCGCCTTTACTTACCACCTGCACTTCCACATCGGGAAATTGAAGTTCCAGCAGGTCTATAATTTTTAAATAGTTTCTAAAAGATTTATCAGAAACATCCACCATAATATCTATATCACTTTTTTCAGTTTGCTCATTGCGGGAATAGCTGCCAAACAAAGCCAATTCAGTTACCTTATGGCTTTCCCGGAGCAAGGGTTTTATTGCCTTTAATTTTTGCATGATTTCATCTTTACTGATAGTCATGATTCTACTTTTGTATAAAGTTAATATAAATCATAACATGGGAAGGGTCTTGAAATTGCTGACTTCGAGTCTGACTGCAACCGGGCTGACCTGCAGTCTGCTCTATATCAAACTTTTACCCGGGCTATTTCTGTAATGCTGAATTTTATATTGAAACATTTCTGCCATTCTATCAGCGCGCCATTTGGCTTCCTTTGCCGTTTTTCCTTCAAACAAAGAATCTAAAGTTTCTTTGAATAAAAGTAGCCATCTTTCAAAATGGACAGGCTCTATCGGCAATTGTGTGTGCGGCGGAAACGGGCTTCCAGAATAGGTATGTTCTCCCAATAAAATGGTTTGCCAGAAAGTGTACATTTTTGCAAGGTGCTGCGGCCAGCGATCCTGAATGCGTTCGTCGAAAATTGGGCCGATTAGTTCATCCTGTCTTACTTTTCCATAAAAAGTATCTACCAAATTCTTTATGTCGTCCAAACTTAAAATATCCTGATTACCTGTTGTCAATGACTGAATAATTGTGTGATTAAATAATAAATGGCCCATCCGCCGAATAAGATATGGCCTATCCAAACCCATCCCGGAATACTTCTTGGCACTTCGCTCCCTTCAATTAAAAAAACTTTGGAATCACCCTTTCCGTAGGCGTTTATCATTACCGGAATGACGCCGTCCACCACCTGGTTTTCTTTTAATCCCTCAATAGAAATATCCGGGCCGTTGCGCACGGTAAATGGAATTTTACGGATGCCCTCTTTTCCCTGCGGGTCTTTGCTTACAATGCGCAAAAAATGTTCCCCATCCACCAGCTTGCGGGTGTCCAGTTCAAAATTAATGGGCGATTTGAATGAACCAATGGGTTGCGGCTCATCATCTATAAAAATAATGATGGAACTTTTGTCTGCCATTTCAATTAAAATTTAATACGGTTCTCTTGATGTGGTTGCTTTCTTTTTCACCGGGTTGTACCAGCCATTTTATAGTATAAAAAAGGGTAGCCAAAACGATAACAACAGCCGCCCATATAATTACATAATCCCAATTGCTCGACGGGCCGGCCCCATGTGAAATTCCTTTTAAAACTTTGGGCTGTTGTTTTTCACACGCCGGGCAAGCCCAGGTGAACAAACCAACACCCAACAGGGGAATTAAAAATAATAGTTTTTTCATTTCAATATATTTATAAAATGGAATGGATGATACAGAAATTATTTCCCTTTAATTTTTACGGCTTCCATTAATTGCTTCACCTCATCCACGGTTACTTTCTTTGCATTATTCCCCCAATTGGTTCTTTCATGGTTCATGATGGCGGATATTTCTTCGGCTGATAAATTATTGGTGGTTCCAATAGGCGGCATGGGGCCAAAACCTTCCGAAGCACGGCCATTATAGCCGTTCATAATGATGTCGACATAAATTTCCGGATTTTCATCCGAAACAATTTTACTTCCTTTCAACGGTGGAAAAGCCCCCGGTAAACCTTCGCCGTTTGCCTGGTGGCAACTCTGGCAATTAGCGGTGTATAAGGAAGCACCGTCTAATTCAATAGGAGCCCCACCTGCTGCGGCTGTTTGCTTTAATTCTTTTTTATACAAAAACTCCAGGGGTACTTTACCATCAGGAAGTTTTATTTGTTTTAGAGATAATAAATAAGCCACTAACTGAAGCGCTTCGGGTTTGGCTATTATTTTACCCTTGCGGCCTTTCATATATTTGGCAGGAACATTTATTACTTTATCATCTTTTGAAGGATTTTCTTTATACTCAAACATCCATTGGTAAGCAGGCATAATAGACTCTTTTACCACAGCCCGCGGCTGGTATAAATGTAAAAGATGCCAATCAACGCTCGGCTGGCGGTTGCCCACATTGATAAGGTCCGGGCCAGTGCGCTCGGTACCCATAAGAGTAGCGGTATTTCTCCATAAATCGGTACGACGGTTCACCGCATAGTCTGCTGCAATACCCGGCCTTTCGCCCCACACTTTATCCATATCCACATTACGAACCTGCTGGGTATGACAACCCACACAACCATTGGCTATGTAAAACGCTTTTCCTTTCAAGGCATCGCCGGCTAATTGTTCGGCGCCGGGAAGCGGCGCGTTATTATCCTGTGAATACAGCGCCGGGATGATACAAATGAGAACGGTCAAAGACGCAAAGAGCGCGAATACCGTAATAAAAAGTTTTTTATGGTTATTAAAATACTCCATTATCTATTTTTTTACCAGTTAATCTTTTAAAATTATTTTATTGAATTTGTACCTATTGAGCCTCATCGTCTTTACTAAGTAATCCAATGGCTTCTTCATTAATATTGATGGTGCGTGAAGGCCTTATCATTTTATACATATTGTACGCAAAAACCAAATGCGAAACCCACATTAAAGTGCCGCCGATGGCACGCCACAACCAGTAAGGCGCCATGGTAATCACACTATCAATAAACGGTAACCCGTTCATCCACATGATTCCTTTCAGGGTTCCGCCGATCATTAAAGGAATAGAATAAAACAATAAGCCGAGAAAAGCCAGCCAGAAATGAACACCCACCGTTACTTGCGGCGGCTCCTGGCGGGTTATTCTTGGTATAATGGCATAAATAAAACCCCAAAGAAAAAATGCGATAATGCCATACATAGTTAGGTGCGAATGCGCCACCGTGAAATCGGTAAAGTGCCAAAACAGGTTAGTAGTTCTGAAAGCCTGGGCAGTTCCTTGCAAAGAACCAGTGAAGTAAAATATAGTTCCAATCAACATGAAGGGAAGGGTATAACTGCCCGAAAGCTTGTGCCAGGAACCTTTAAAGGTCATCAGGAAGTTAGTGGTACCTGCTATTACCGGTATCACCATTCCTACACTGGCCACGATGGCTACCGTTTGTATAGACCATGGAATGGGACTAAATACAAAATGATGCGAGCCTATGAGTGTGTAAAAAAGTATTTGCGCCCAGAAAGCCAGTATCCCGAGGCTGTAAGAATAAATGGGTTTATTCAATTGCTGTGGTAAAAAATAATAAACAAGGCCAAGGGTAAACATCATGAACCACATACCCACGCCCTGGTGCATGTAATAACCTTGCACTATGGTTTCGCCCATGCCATCCTGCCAAAAAGGGAGGTAGGCGATGATGGTAATTATGATCAAAAACATTACCGATGCAACGATATACCAATTGGAAACATAAATTTCTTTTGTTTTCCGCGTGGCGACAGTTTTAATAAAGTTAATCAAGGTAAGTACCCCTGCAATGGCAAATAAAATTTGGATAGGCCAAATGTATTCGCGGAATTCGCCACCGGCATTATTGATGCCGGCCATTAAAGCAATACTTCCAAAAAGTACAGAAGCATTGATGAGCCACAAGGTCCACCAGCCCCATTTTAAACTATAAATCTGCGTATTGCCCACACGCGGCACCACATAATAACCCAAACCAAGCATACCGAGAGAGGACCAACCCCAAAAAACCGCATTGGTATGCACAGGCCTTAACCTGCCAAAACTTAACCAGCTCAGTTGGTCTGCGTCCGGGGCTACGAATTTGATACCTAAATATTCTCCGACAGTAGTCCCGAATATGAGCCAGGCTGTGGCTGATACCAAAAACCAAATTACCAGTTTTGAAAGTTTGGGATCTACTTCAGGCCTCTGAATGGCTTTTCTTTTTTCTTCAATAAAGCGGATATTGGCCTTCTCATTTATGTTTTTTAAAATCCCCTTTTTATCTTCCGGAGGTAAAGTGCCGGATAGTTCGTTTTGAGAAACTTCGTAATCCAGTACTTCTTTTCTTTTCCGCAGTACCTCTGCCACTTCTTCAGCAGGTAAGGTTTTGAGATAGGCGCTTATTCTTTCGGCCTCTTCAAGATTTCGCTTTAATTTTAATTTTCTCGACATGTTACCCACCTTCACAATCATCAGAATGATGCCTGCCAAAATAGGAGTAAGTATCAGGACCAGGGTAATAATAATGCCTCCTTCAGAAAATAAAGAGCCTTTCACTTTTTGAGCTTGCGCAAAAGCGGAAGAGCTGAATAAAGAACAGATCATTACAAAAATGAAGGCAAGCAACGGCGAATTCATACCACCCTCTTTATTTTCCCTTTTCAAATTATTGTAGCCTAAATAATTTTCTACTTCTTCAATGTCAAATTTGCTGATGATATGTCCAAGATCTTTAATATCGTTTCCGGTATTTCCTTTTTTAATCAAACCTTTTAAAGAAGAGGTACGGTATGCAAGGTAAAGAGCCAATAACAGCGTGGTTACCAATAACAGGATCATGAGGATCCATTCTCCCACGCCACTTCCATCAGGTGCACTATGGGCGGAATCGGACTGTGCCAATAAAATCACAGGCGAAATGAACGCAAACAAAAACGTCAGAACGCTTCTTTTAGAAAACTTTATATCCATATAACATAATGTTAGAATTCAAGGTAAAAAAACGCCCTGTTTTTGGGCGCAAATTTAGCCTTAATAAAGTTAGAAAAAGAGTATTTTATCTTTTTTTATTCACAAAAACTAGCTCTGTACATAAGGTTCCATTTCAAATTGTCGTAAGGTTGCCAACCTTAATAAGTTTATTCCATTTTAGTATGCTTTTCAAAGGATGGGAACCTTGATTTTATAAATTATTCAAAAATCTGATGGGTAGATACCGCAATTCTATTCCAGGAATTGATGATAATAACCTGCATAATAATTTGCGCCAACCCGTTTTCTCCATAAAATTTTAAAACGGCATCATACGTTTCATCGCTAAGGCCATCCCGTGGCATTTCTGTTACTTCTTCGGTTAATTTTAATACTGCCTTTTCTTCTTCTGTAAAGAGAGGTGATTCTCTCCAGGCCGATAAGGCAAAAATCCTGCGTGGTGTTTCCCCAATCTTGAGCGCTTCCTGCGTGTGCATATCTATGCAATAGGCGCATCCGTTTATTTGCGAAGCGCGAATTTTTATCAGTTCGCGAAGTAAAGGAGCGAGTGCAGTGCTTCTGATATACTGTTCCATGCCGATCATGGCTTTGTAAGCTTCAGGTTCCATGTCGGTAATGGAAATACGTTTTGTCATTTTATATATTTTTTTGAAATTAAATCATTTAAATAATCCGAAGAAACCGGGTTATTGGTTATCTCATTTATTCCTTCATAAGCCAACAATTTCCCCGCAATATTTTTCATCGCATTGATGGCGGTTTTTAAAAATCCGGGGCCGAGGCTTAACCGCGAAACGCCCATATTTTTCAAGGTTTCAAAATCGTGGGTGCCAGGTAATAATATAATGTTTACGGGCAATCCCACTTCTTTAACGATACTTTCTATGGATTGTTTTTCCCTTACAATTATGGGGTAAAATCCATCCGCTCCGGCATCTTTATAAGCTTTTCCTCTTTCGATAGTTTTTAATAATTTTTCTTCTTCTGATAAGTTGCCCCATCTTAAATACACATCAGACCTGGCATTAATGAAAAGAGGCGACCCTTTTTCCATCCCTACTTTTTTGATAATTGAAATCTTTTCACATTGATCTTTGGTGGCAATTAGTTTATTTTCCGGATGACTGCTGTCTTCAAAATTAATTCCGACAATGCCTGTGTCAATCAACTTCTTCATATTCTCTTCTAACTCAGCCTTGTTTTTGGCGTAGCCACTTTCAATATCCGCCGACACAGGAATGTTTACACTGTTCACTATCTTTTTTAAAATTACCAGTACCTCTTCGAACGGAATTTTTTCACCGTCCCGGTAACCGTTACTCAATGCGATGGAGGCGCTTGCCGTTGCCACAGCAGGATAGCCCAGACTTTCCAGTAACATAGCACTTAACGGATCCCAAACATTGGGTAGTACCACCAGATTTCCATTATGATGAAGCTGTTTAAATATTTTTCCTTTATCAGGATTCGCGTTGTTTTGATGAGACATTTTTCTCTTTTTAGAGGTGGGTACAAATTTAATTCTTAAACCCCTAACGGGCTTTCTATATGTGAAATAAAAACTTATTTTATTTCTCCTCATTTTCTTTTTCATAACTCAATTCTCCATTCACCATTCGCGCCGGTGCGGTATAAGGATGTTCGTCTTCTTTTCCAATGGCCATTATGTGCATCACTTTCCAGCCATGAACTTTTAAATAATCGGAGATCATAGAGCGGTGACAGCGCCACCAGACAGCTTCCGAGCACATATAGGCAGTACGTTGCTTAAGCGCTGTTTTTTCAAGCTCTTTTATTCCTGTTTTAAATTCATCCGTTTCCATGTAGTCTGCATAACCACGAAAAGCCACATGCCGCCAGGCAGTATTTTTTGAATCAGGATTTACTTTTCTTCTTCCACCAAGTTCCCTTATATGGGTGTACTGAATATTCTTTTCGGGTAAAGTAATGGCCAGTGTTTCTTTATTGTACTGTGGAAATTTTCGGGAGCCAGGATAACTTCTTACATCCACAAGCAGTTCAATTTTAAAGGAATCCAACATGTCTGTAAATTCTTCAAAAGGCCGCGTGGAATGTCCGATTGTCCAGATTGTTTTATTTTGAATTGGACTTTTCATCGCTTTTTATTTTTCACCTTGTATTTGGTAATTAATGTTCCCCGGGCATTAACTTTTTCACAACTAATCAACTGCAGATCAACATCAAGTTTTTGGTCAATTACAAAATTGCCACCGTTTCCGAATATTTTCGGTTCTATTGTTAGCCATAATTCATTAATTAATTGGTCTTTAAAAAAGGAAGTGGAAATAAGGGGGCCTCCGGCAACTATCATTGTTTCAAATCCCTTTTTTTGAAATTGAGCAACCAGCGCATTGGGTGACTTGTCGGTAAATTCAATCTGTCCCTTTACCTGGTATTGATTGTATTTTGATTTATGCCGTGTCATTACCAAAAGCAAATGATTGGGTGATGGTGGAAATTTTTCAGCGATAAAAGTATTGCTTCCCATCACTATCAATTTAGCATCCTTCCAGATTTGTTTATAGTATTGCTGGTCTTGTAAAGAGGACCAATCTCTTACATGAGAATCACCCCATTTAGTGACTTTTCCATCTAAAGTAGATACAAAAACTAAAATTACTTTCATAGAAGTGAAGTTAAAGTTATTTTTAAAATTCCTTTTTCAGAATAAGACCGGGTATAAAAATAAAAGGAGTTAAAATCAAAGAGAGGCTAAACCCCGTGTGACCTGTGGTGCCGACCTGATCTGTCTGCAACCGGTTTGACTTACCTTAGGGCAGACTGTGGATAGTTATTATTTTACATAGTCCAAAATTACCTGTGCTTCGTTATGTACTTCGTCTTTTGCTCCATACAAAATAGTAACGGTTCCTTCTTTTATTTTTTCTTTTAAGATGGAAACGGGTTCTTTATTTTCTTTAAGCTCCGCCACATATTTCTTCTTAAAATCGTTCCACTTTTCAGGATCATGGGCAAACCATTTCCGCAGTTCGGTACTAGGTGCAATTTCTTTGAGCCAAAGATCCACAGCCGCCTTCTCTTTGGTTAATCCGCGTGGCCACAGCCGGTCTGCCAAAACACGAAAGCCGTCTTCCTTATCCGGTTTTTCATACACTCTTTTAATTTTTGTTTTCATCTTCTCATTTTATGTAAAAGGAAATTAATGCCTTGGGTAGTTTTTCACTTTAGGCGCAGGCGAAGCAGGGCTACACGCGGCAAGATTGTTGGTAATGGAATTGGCATTTTCACGATGATAAATGTAAGTAGGTGCCTGCGCTTTCATACCGGAGATGCCGGCCTTATTGATTCTCTCAAAAAAATCAGCATCGCTGCCTAAAGGAATATCAGCAAAGCCATTGAGCAAAAAAAACACCTCGCTCTTAATAAAAAAAGTACCTCCTATAGAGCAATCGTCTAAATGAACCATCTTTCCATAATTAAATCTATCGGGCACATACTGACTGCCTATCACCTTTATTCCACCATACAAAAATTTAACTTGGGGATTGTCCTGTAGAATCTTTTTTCTTGATTCAAGATGGGAGGGCTGGTATTCATCATCGGAATCCAAAAAGGTAATATACTTTCCTTTGCATAGTCGTATGCCCGCATTTTTTGCGTCTGTGGCTCCACGTGATGGCTGCCGGATATAATTTATTTCTTTACCGGATTTCAGAAACGACGCTATGCGGCCCGGGGTGTCATCTGTACTTCCATCATCTATAATAATAGCTTCCCAATTTTTTTCTGTTTGTTGTATCAATGAATTCAAGGCTCTTGCAAGAAGTGCAGATCTGTTATAAGTGGTAATAACTACTGAGAAAAAAGGGGTTCTCTTTTTAGAGTTGCTGATTGGATTGCCTATCATTTCATTTGACCGAAAAGGTTATTTTTAAAAATATCAGGTACAAATTTACATTCAATTTGCCCGGCATAGTATTCTAAGTTTTCGAATATGGAAAAGAACCCTGCTTCACCATCCATAATAAAAGAATAATTTTGCGGGTATATAAAAAATAATTTTGAAAAAGACAGCAATCATAACAGGCACAGCTGGTAATCTCGGACAAGCGGTGGCAAAAAGATTTATTGAGGAAGGCTACCATGTGGTGGGAACCATCCGTAACAAAACAGCCGAAGTAAATTTTTTGGAAAATAATTTTGAGGCAATTACGCTGGATTTATTGGATGAAGAAGATGCTCAGAAATTTGTAAACCATGTGGTTGAAAAACATGGCGAAATAAATGTAGCGGTGTTAGCCGCAGGAGGTTTTACGAGTGGCAATATTTCTTCAGCAACAACAGGCGATATTTACAAACAGTATCAACTGAATTTTGAAACCGCCTACAATGTGGCAAGGCCGGTATTTATGCAAATGATGAAACAAAATAATGGCCGCCTGTTTTTAATCGGCTCGCGTGCCGGCCTGGAGGTTTCAAAGTCAAAAGGAGTAATGGCGTATGCGCTGTCCAAATCTCTTATCTTCCGTTTGGCAGAAGCGATGAATGCTGAATCCAAAGGAAAGAATGTGGTAACGAGCGTAATAGTTCCCAGCACTATTGATACGCCGCAAAACAGGGAATCAATGCCTGACACGGATTTCAGCACATGGGTAACTCCTGCACAGATTGCGGAAGTCATTTATTTTTATTCGGGCGAAGGCGCTTCTGTAGTAAGAGAGCCCGTGATTAAAATGTATCATCAATCTTAACTGGATTGCCTGGTTTCAATGTATTTTAATGAGGGAAAGTTTTGTTTTTAATCCTTTTTTATAATAAAACCAGCCTGTGGTATATCACCACAGGCTGGTCTTTTTATGGGTTTATGAGATCTTTATAAAAGGAATTTATGGTATTGGGAATCCTCATTCTAAATATCTTCTAAAAGAAATTACGCAACGGCTTTCTTCTTTTTAGAATCAATGGCATTCAATAACTGGTCGTAAGCTTTATTAAATTTTTGAACACCTTCTTCTTCCAGTTTTTGTGTAAGTTCATTTAAATTGATTCCATTGTCTTTTAATTGCTCAAGATTCTCTGTGGCTTGTAACAAATTATTTTCCAGGTGGTCTGCTGCATTACCATGATCCCGAAATGCTTCGATGGTTTCCATTGGCAGGGTATTGATCGTATTGGGTCCAATCAATGCTTCCACATATTTTACATCACTGAAAGATGGATCTTTAGCGCTGGTGCTGGCCCACAATACTTTTTGTTTTTTGGCGCCCTTCTGTTCCAGGCTTCTAAAGCGGTCGCTAAAGAAAACTTCTTTATAAATTTCGTAGGCTTTTTTTGCTGATGCAATAGCCACTTCACCTACCAGTTTGTCTAATTTCTTTTCTTTTAATATCGGGTCTATCAGCACATCTATGCGGCTTAGGAAAAAGCTGGCAACAGACGCAATGTGGTCTATAGGCTGATTATTTTTTAAGCGGGCTTCGAGGCCGGAAATATAAGCTTCTGTTACTTCCCGGTACCGCGGCAGGCCAAATAATAAAGTAATATTTATATTGATCCCTTCGCTAATGCATTGTTTGATAGCAGCCAATCCTTCTTGGGTGCCCGGTATCTTTATCATCACATTTTGGCGGTCTAAAGTTTTCCATAATTCCCTGGCCTGTTTAATCGTTCCTTCAGTATCGTTGGCCAGGTGTGGAGAAACTTCGAGGCTTACGAAACCATCAGTGCCATGTGCTTTATCATACACGGGTTTGAGAATATCGGCTGCACGCTGAATATCGTTGGTGGCAAATCCGAAAAATATTTCTTCACCGGATTTATTTTCGCCGGCTAATTTTCTGATGTCCTCATCATAATCGGAACTGCTGGTAACTGCTTTTTCAAAAATAGAGGGATTAGAAGTGATGCCACATAGAGCATCCTCATCAATCAATTTTTGAAGATCACCGCTATCCATTAATTTTCGGTCAAAAGAATCGAGCCAGATACTTTGTCCCAGATCATGTATGTTCTGCATTCTGTTCATTGTATTATTTTTTGGTTTTAATGGTTTATAAGGCCTCAAAGGTCGTACGGTGAAAGGTACAGATAAAAAAAATTTTAAAAAATTAATTTGCATACCCGCTCAAATACTATCCCCCGCTTTCCAAATTCACTATTTCAGGGTGCTTCGCCCAATGTGGTGGCACCTCGTTAGAACGTAACAAAGGCATGGATGAAGTAATGCCGCCCAGATAAGTTACTGCATTTTTGTAAACCACTTTTTTTATTTTATAAAATCTGATGACATAAGAACACATAATACAAGGCTCGTGAGTGGTAAACATAATACATCCTGACAGGTCCGATGTGTTCGATTTGCCTACAGCCATTCGTATGGCTTCTATCTCCGCATGACAGGTAATGTCGTTTTTACTTTTACCCGCCTCTTCTGCCTCGCTTATTATTTCATCATCTTTTATAATAAGGGCGCCGATGGGTGAATTTCCTTTTTCAGCAGCGGCTTCGCCTAATATTTCGCAACGGTGCATGTAGTAGTTATCGGTTTTCATTTCTTATTTATTTATTTCCCTGCGGATTACATCCGCAGTTACTCATGTTTAACCACTTCGCGGTTGGGCTTGTAGGTTGCTGCCATGTTGGTGTCTGCTTGTGATATCCGGTTTATCACTACCGTGCAATTTATGCTCTTGACTCATAAAAGTAAATAAACGAATCTCTTTTTTGTAAAATTACAAGCAGACCTTGTGATAAATTCATGAACTATAAGCCTTACGGCCTCTGCCGTCCTGAGTTTGTAATTTAAGATAATCTTGAAGGTTATTCAAATGTACTGAGTTGCTCTGAATGAGTTTTCTAGGAACAAACTGAGTACAGCCGCCGCTTTTAATTTGATGTTACTAAGGATAGCATGGGGCAACTGTCCGGAAATTCCGGACAATTGAAATTCTAACGCTGGGTTTATTTGCCCTTTATTTTTTTGCTGATATTTGAGCCCAACGATTTGATATTTTGTTTGGTAACTACTTTTTTACCGGTAGTATTCTCTAACTGTACCCGGGCAGCTTTTGCAACTTTTCCACCCTTTTGAGCTACAATTTTATGTTCGTTAAAAGTTGCCGGCTTTTTATCTTTTGATATTTCGGTTGTAGATGCCTCTGCCAGCATATTAAGTACCAATTCCAGATTCGTCATATTGTCTCTCAAATTTTCTCTTTTCAAGTCTTTAAATGCCTTGTACTGTTTGGTATTAAAGCCACTCCACGCTTTTGTAAGCTCATCCGTTAATATGGCAAATTCTTGTCCTTTTTTTACGCCTTTATTTTCCCATTCATCCGTCAGCTCTTTACGAATTTCGATACTTTTCAATCGTTGATTGATCCAGGCTTTGCTGTATCCCTTTTTTAAATAGGTTTCCATCAATCTATCAATACCTATTTCAGGGTCTTCTATTTCATCTATTCTTTCACGTGCTACTTTAGCTATCCATACTTTAAATGGCTCTGCCCTGGGCGATGGTATAGATTGAACCAAACGAAATATTTGTTCGGTATCGGCTACATCCGTTTTATAATATTTCCCATCAACCGATTGCATTTTCAGTTGGTTACAGTTTGTAACCAACTCACTTCCTTCCTTGGCCAGCCTATGTTTTAGTACCTTCCAATAATTATTAGGGTTTGGGCTATCGGTTAAGACACCTATCACATCTACAATTGAAAAATACCATTTTTCCACTTCTTCGTCCCAATGGGTTCGTACTTGCTTTTGCTCAAACAGTTTTACTGAGTTTTCTTTCATCGTTTAAAATTTAGAAATGTCTCCTGGTATTTTAAATGATTTGATGCCTAATCATGTATGTTTTGATAAGCAAACAATTGTCGGCATAAATCACATATTGCTCTGTCTTTGTTTTCATGGTGGCAAGGAAATCATGATTTAAGGTAGTGATTTCCTTCGACTCATAGTTGAAATAATAAGCCGTATCATTTTGTTTTCCAGGGAAATGTTTATTTTCTTTATGTTTTCTTTCCTGTTAGTGTTTTTTTTAGTTTCTGTATAATAAATGTACCGTCGGATTTTCTCAATGCCTACCGTTTCATTCAGATTGCTATCCTCTAAAAACACCGGTTGCCTAATTCGTAAAAATCAAAACTTCCGCCTGTACCCACTGCTGTTCCGTAACATTTATAACTCTTTTTAATCTTTCTGCTGGGATGGGTTCGGTATAATCTTCCACTTCAATACAAATGAATTTTCGATTGACGCTGTCTTGTTTGTTGAGATTTAAAACGTCCGGGGCTGATGTGCCTCTTCCTGTGAAGCTGTCAAGGACGATTGAATTTTTAATCTGTAGCCTGCTGCTCTCCGCCATTCAGATTAATTCTTATTCTCTTTCCTTATTATCTCCGCAATAATACCTGTCCATCCTGTTTGATGAGAGGCGCCTACTCCCTTTCCACTGTCACCATGAAAACATTCATAAAATGAAATGAGATTTTTAAAATGCTCATCGGTATTGAATAATTTGATCTGTCCGTTTACATTTCTCTTTCCTTCTTTGTCTGCGGTAAAGAGCCCGGTCAGCCGGTTTCGCAATTCGTCGGCTACCGTTTTTAGATTGGCCAGATTTCCTGAATGAGACGGCAGTTCCACCTTTAATTCTTCTTCAAAATATTGATAATACTTTTCCAAAGCCAC
>JBDSOE010000269.1:0-26622 GCA_039915005.1 Ginsengibacter sp. | reverse complement strand
CAGGCCTGGGTGGGCAGCCGGGTACATACACATCAACAGGCAAAAATTTATCTACCCCCTGTACTACGCTATAAATATCGTACATACCGCCACTATTGGCACAACTACCCATGGATATTACCCAGCGGGGTTCCATCATTTGCTCATGGAGTCGTTTGATAATAGGAACCATTTTTATAAATACGGTTCCCGCAATTACCATTACATCGGCTTCGCTGGGTGTGGCGCGGATTACTTCGGCACCAAAGCGTGCTATGTCATATTTACTGGTAATGCTGGTGGCCATTTCCACGAAACAGCAACTCAAACCAAAATGAAAAGGCCACATAGAATTTTTGCGACCCCAGGCCACTAAATCCTGCACGGTAGTAAGCATAATACTTTTGCTGACCGCTTCTTCCATGCTGCCAGTGCCGGAAATATTTCCGGTTGCATCTCCTGATTTGCTTAACCACCATTTCATATTCCTTAATCCGCCGGGTGACGGAGAATTTTAAGTTGATAAGAATAAATCATGTCTGTCTCTTATTTGAAATCCTATTCCTTTTTTATCTTCTTGTATGCTTTCAAAATTTTTAAGCCATCGGGTCCAAAATCCAATGCACCTATTCCCCATTCATAAATCAATACGACTACCAGTTGTGCAATGAATATAGAAACCCCTATGTACCCCGGCCAGCCCAGTTCATAAAAGCCCAGTGCCCATAGCATGATAAAAACAGCTTCCACATCAAAAACTACAAACAACATGGCTACCAGATAAAACTGTGCAGAGAATCGCAACCGGGCAGTACCGGTTTGCTTGATGCCACCTTCATAAGGCAGACCCGTAGCCTTCTCATGATGGCGCTGACCTAAAAAATAAGATAATGCGAAAATGGCTACCAGTAACAGTATCACTAACGCTGCATAAAGCAGCATGGGCCATAAGGGATAGTTGTAATCGTTGTTACCAGGCATACCGGTTAATTTAAATACAACAAAATAAACCCAGGTGCAGGTGCTTTTAATTAATCAGGTCATGATCCATATTTTCATCATAGGCCAATAACGATCTCTTATCTGCACGTTAACTTCTAACGTAATGTTCAAGATTTTCAATAATAAAATCTTTTTCGCCGATGATATATTTTACAATATCACCAATAGAGATAACCCCTACCAGTTCATTATTTTCCATTACAGGGAGATGACGAATGAATTTATTGGTCATCAGTTCCATGCAATCATCAAGCGTAGTATCCGGATTCACAAATATGGGATTTGTATCCATTATCTCCCTTACAAGCGTTTCTTTTGATGAACGCCCCTTCAGTATTACTTTTCGGGCATAATCGCGTTCTGTAAATACGCCAATTAATTTCCCATTTTCTACTACTACTATACCTCCGATATTTTTTTCTTGAAGATATTCGAGTCCGTCATACACAGAACTGTCCGGACTGATGCTAAAGACTATATTGCCTTTTTTTTGCAGAATATTTCTTACTGTACTCATATAAATAAGTTTTAGAAGAACTACATTCCTTTATAAAGTTAAAAACATTTTTTTTATAAACTCGAATAAAATATCAAAAAATTTCAACCTTTGCTAACATTAAAAACCAGGTTACTCAATCAGTTGATGATTGGATATGGAGCCAAAATAGCCCAAATTAAAACCAGCAGGTTAAGAGCGACAATTATTAATTCTACACCCTATCTTTATCCTGTCAAAGTTTGTTACAAAATCATTGGATACATTTAAAGGTTTACTCCATTTGAAAGCCTCTCTGCATCCCGACAGATACCAAACAAATTGTATTTTCGCACACAAATGACAAAGCTTTCAGTTAATATTAATAAAATAGCCACGCTACGCAATGCCCGTGGTGGTAACAATCCTGACCTTATTAAAACGGCCACAGACATCCAGACTTTCGGAGCAGAAGGCATCACCATTCATCCACGTCCTGACGAAAGACATATTCGCTATGCCGATGTTTTTGAATTAAAAAAAATAATTTCTACCGAATTCAATATCGAAGGAAATCCGAAGGAACAAAAATTTGTGGACCTGGTGCTTGCCAATCAACCCGACCAGGTTACCCTTGTGCCTGATGCGCTGGGACAGTTAACTTCCGATCATGGATGGGATACCAAAAAAAATAAAGAATATTTAATTGAGATGGTTTCTGTTTTCCAAAAGGCTGGGATAAGAGTTTCTTTATTTGTGGACCCCGATGTGGAAATGATTGTAAACGCCAAAGCCACAGGTACAAACCGGATCGAACTTTATACAGAAAATTATGCCACGCAATTTCAAAAAGGAGATCCACACAAAGCAATTGCCGCCTATATTCCGGCAGCAAAAAAAGCGGTGGAGCTTGGATTAGGAATTAATGCGGGCCACGATCTTGACTTGCATAATCTCAACTATTTTTCTCAAAATATTCCGGGGCTTCTGGAAGTTTCGATCGGGCATGCATTAATATGCGATGCGCTGTATCTCGGCTTGGAAAACGCGGTGCAATTGTATAAAAGGCAATTGGCTAACTGATGTATTAACTCGCTAATTAAAAATCTCGCTCAACTTTTTTTCTAAAGCTTCGCCCCTGAGATTTTTTGCAATAATTTTTCCCTGCGGATCTATTAAAAGATTCTGAGGAATACTGGTAACATGAAAAAGAGCAGCCACTTCATTTCCCCATCCTTTTAAGTCGCTCACATGTGTCCAGGTAAGCCCATCCATCTTAATAGCATTGAGCCATGCAGGCTTTGCCTGGTCAAGCGAAATGCCTAACACGGTAAAGTTTTTAGGATAATATTTATTATAAACGGCCACTACATTGGGGTTCTCTTCGCGGCACGGCCTGCACCAACTTGCCCAAAAATCTATCAAAACATATTTGCCTTTAAACGAAGAAATATTGATTGATTTACCGGAAGTATCACTCTGAGAAAAATCGGTAATTACAGATCCTACAGGGTTTATTTTCCCTTCCTGTATCTGATGATTTACATATTGTGCCAATCCGCTCTCTTTCACTTTGGCCGACATTTTCTTATACAGTTTTTCTGCCTTCGTTATATCTTGGGATGCCTGTATCAATTGAATAATGGCAATTGGGCCTACATAAGAAGAAGGATTTTTAGTTATAAAATCTTCGCAGATTTTTTCAACCGCCGCAACTGATTCGCTGTCACTTTCCTCACCTGGCGTAAATATTTTAGAATAAGGTTTTATCGCCGTAACATACTGCACATATTGGTTATGCGATTGGGAACCGGTGATTGCCAGTGCATCCAAAGAATTTTTATTCCCTGAAATAGAGACTTTACTATTCTCTAAAAACAAGGGTATGGCAGGGGGCTGATCGCCAAATACCAATACTTTAAAACTTGGCTCTGCCAATTGTCCTTTTATAATAAACTTGCCCTTTTCAATGGTAGTTTGTTTTTCAGGCTGCCCGGTCTGGTCATTTAAAAAGGAGACCGAAGTACCATCATCATACCCTGTGATATTTCCTGAAATTTCAAAACCCGGAGAAGTCTCAACCGCATTTTTTGTTTGGGAGAAACCAAAAAAAGGTAAAGCGATAAGAAGGAAAAATATTCTTTGCATAGTGAAAAGTGTAAGTAACAAATTTAATTTCTTTTGGCTAAAAAAAATCTTTTACGCATCAGGAAGTCTGTAAAATTGAGTTAAGAAATCTTTGGGTACTTTCTTCAATATTATCAGGACCCTCAATAGCTTTAATATAAGCGGTACCAATGATGGCTCCCGCAGCGTATTTACAGGCCTCCGTAAAAGTACCATAATCTCTTATTCCAAAACCAATGAGTACTTTATTATTCAGGTTCATGTTTTTAACGCGTTGAAAATAATTCTCCTGTGCACTCATATCTGTATCTCTTCCGGTAATAGAAGACGAAGAAACTGCATAAATAAATCCATTACTTATGGCATCAATTTTCCTGATCCTTTCTTCAGAGGTTTCGGGAGTTATTAAAAAAATAAACCTCAGATTGTTTTCATGAAAAAATCTTTGATATTCATTTTCATATTCTTCAATGGGAAGGTCCGGCAAAATAATTCCATCAATACCCGCCTTCTTTGCATCTGCACAAAATTTTTCAAAACCATACTGCATCACCGGATTCAGGTAACCCATTAAAATTAAAGGCACATCGCTCTCTTTCAGCAAGCTGTTATTTTTAAAATCATTTAATTGTTCAAAAAGAATTTTGATCGTCATCCCGTTTTCCAAAGCCTTCATACTACTCTTCTGTATCACAGGGCCATCGGCCAAAGGGTCACTATAAGGCATTCCAATCTCTATCATATTTGCCCCATGATCCTGCAAGGCATGGAGAACTTTTTCAGTATCCCGTAACTGCGGGAAACCCGCTGTAAAATAAATACTGAGAATATTTTTATTCTTCTTCGAAAATAATTTTGCTATGCCGTTCATTGTTTATTAATAATTTATTTTCCTTTTGATCATCACTTTTCTTATTGCGAAAAACTTTTGAAAAACCGGTAATCTTCCAAAAATTGTTCAACTCTGTATGTCAATTTCCATTTTAATATTGGCTCTTTCATATTCTGAATGGTCCAATGGAACTTCTTTAAAACCAAATTTCTTATATAAGTGAATAGCGGGTTGCAATTTCGTATTGGAGTATAAAATAACTTTTTCAGCCTTTAATTTTTTTGCCTCCAACATACAAAATTCCAGCATCCGGTTCCCAATCTTCTTCCCGATAAAATGCTCTTCCACCGCCATTTTAGATAATTCATACACTCCATTTTCCACTTTCACCAGTGCAAAGGTTCCTGCAATTTTATCATCTGCTTTTGCGAAATAAATATAGCCACCCTTATCAATAATATTTTTTTGGGGTTCCAACAACATCTTACGATCTACCAGCTCTACTACAAAATATTTTTCCAGCCACGCTATATTAAGCGAAGTAAAAAATGCTGCATACGCTTCACTAAATTCTATTATTTCTAAATTCATTTTGTTTATTCAGATGCCCGCTAACCTATAAATTATTCTGTCCCCTCAGCTAAACTTCATATAGGTATCCATATCCTTATCTCCTCTCCCGCTTAAATTCACCACCACTATTTCATCTTTATTAAAATTCATTTTGCCCAATACCGCAAGCGCATGTGCCGATTCCAAAGCAGGAATAATGCCTTCCAGCTTTGCCAGTTCAAAAGCGGCATTGAGCGCTTCTTCATCCGTGGCATTTAAAAATTCAGCTCTTTTCCCGGTAAACAAATTCGCATGCATTGGCCCGATGCCCGGGTAATCCAGCCCGGCTGAAATGCTGTATGGCTCTATCACCTGGCCATCCCCTGTCTGCATCACAAGGCTTTTGCTGCCGTGCAAAATTCCAACAGAACCTAACTGAGAAGTGGCCGCACTCATGCCGGTATCTACTCCTTTACCCGCGGCTTCCACAGCAATTAATTTTACGGCATCCTCCTCCAGAAAATGATAAAAAGCCCCTGCGGCATTACTACCGCCACCCACGCAGGCTATAACGTAATCAGGCAGTTCGTTGTTATTTATTTCCTTTAATTGTTTTCGGATCTCTTCGCTGATAAAACTTTGAAAGCGGGCCACCATATCAGGATACGGATGCGGGCCTACCACACTCCCTATTAGGTAATAGGTATCGTTCGGATTATTGATCCAATCCCTGATAGCTTCGTTGGTAGCGTCTTTAAGCGTTTGACTGCCACTAAGCGCAGGCACTACTTTCGCGCCCAGCATTTTCATGCGGGCTACGTTAGGGGCCTGGCGGTGAATGTCTTTTTCACCCATATAAACGATACATTCCAGACCTTTTAACGCACAAACGGTAGCGGTGGCTACACCATGCTGCCCCGCCCCGGTTTCCGCAATAATCCTTTTTTTACCGAGTCTTTCTGCCAATAATATCTGGCCAATGGTATTGTTGATCTTGTGTGCGCCGGTATGGCAAAGATCTTCTCTCTTTAAAAATATTTTCGCCCCATATTTATCACTCAATCTTTTAGCGTGATATAAAGGAGTGGGTCTGCCTGCATAATTTTTTAAAAGAGAATTAAATTCTTCTTGAAAACTGTCTTCCTTAATAATTTTAAAATAATTATCGCGGAGCTGCTGAACATTATTATGCAACATCTCGGGAATATAAGCGCCTCCAAAGTTACCATAGTAGCCATTTTCATTTACCTGCCACATACTATTTTATTTTAAATCCTCACCTTTCTGAAAGGGAGAAATGTGTTAGTATTATTTCTTTAATTGATTCACAAATCCTTTTACCAAATTCAAATCCTTTATTCCAGGGGCCGTTTCAAAACGGCTGTTAATATCCACTCCATAAAAAAAAGGGTGTTCAAATTCTTTCAATGCATCCACATCAGCTACGCCAATGCCGCCGCTTAAAAAGAAAGGTTTTCCGATAGTGGCATTTTTAAGTACGTCCCATTTAAATTTTTCACCCGTTCCTCCATACAAAACGGAAGAAGCTTTGTCAAATAAGTAATAATCGCACACCTCATTATACTCATTCACCAGCCAGTCTATATCCGCATGTTTTTCCTTTATTCTAAAGGCTTTGATAACCTTTACATGATAGCTGATCTGGTTACAAAACGCAGGTGTTTCATCCCCATGTAACTGAACCACATCCAAACCAAAAAGTTCAACCTGCTTCATAATCTGCTCTTGTGTTTCATTTACAAAAACGCCCACTTTTTGCAACGATAATTCCAGATCTTCCACTTCTTTTGCTGCCAGTTTTTTTAATACAGAACGGGGAGAAGATTCATAAAATATTAATCCTGCATAGTCTATCCCTATTCTATTTAATTCCTGCAACTGCAGCAGATCTGTAATGCCGCATACTTTTATTTTCATTTTGTTTTTTTATTATTCCGCAAGTTCTTTTATAAAATCATGAAATGCAACTCCGGGATTTTTTTCCTTCATAAATTTTTCACCCATTAAGAATCCACTGAAACCATGCCGTTTTAAAAGATGTATCGTTTTTACATCACCAATTCCGCTCTCCGCTATTTTTATTTTATCAGGTGGAATTTTATTTCCCAATTCTATTGAATGATTGATGTCCACTGCAAAATCTTTCAGATTCCGGTTGTTGATGCCCACCACATCTGCTTCATCACAGATATGCTCCAATTCCTGTTCATTATGAATTTCAAGTAGAACATTCAGTCCCAGATTTTTTGCAAAGCAAGCCAATGATTGTACTTCTTCCGGGCTTAAACAGGAAGCAATTAATAAAATAATATCTGCGCCGTTTGCTTTCGATTCCATTAACTGGTATTCATCAATTATAAAATCTTTCCGCAATAAGGGAATCTCATTGATTGTGGCTTCGCGTAAATCTTTTAAAGAACCACCAAAAAATTCTTCATCAGTTAAAACAGAAATAGCGCTTGCTCCATATTTTGTGTAAGAAGCCGTTACTTCCCTCACCGAAGAAACATTATTGATAATTCCTTTCGACGGCGATCTTCTTTTGAATTCGGCAATAATAGCTGTCTTATCCTCCCTTAATAAAAAATCTTTAAAAGATAGTGTTTCGTTTTTAAAGAAGGGTAAATTTTCTAATTCGCGAATGCTTGTTTTGCTCTTTCGCTGCGCCACTTCCGTTTTCTTTTTTTCAATAATATTTTCAAGAATATTCTTCATTGCAGGCTTATTAATTTTTGAAAACTCTGGTAGGCCTTCCCGCTTTCAAGGCTTTCCACACTCTGCGCATAACATTCGTCATAATTTTTAAATTTGCCGGTGGCAAGAAGCGCCATAGCTGCATTAGCGATCACCACTGCATTCTGCGCCCAGGTACCTTCACCTTTTAAAATCTTTAGAAATATTTTGGCTGCTTCTTCTGTGGAATTACCACCATAAATATCCACTGGGTTCACGGTCCTTTTTCCCAAATATTGAGCGGACAATATTTTCTCACCTTCATTCGTGATCACTTTAGTATCGCCGGTCAATGATATTTCATCATAGCCTTCCAGGCTGTGAATAATCATAAATTTAGAGTCCGATTGCTGAAGCAGGTAAGAATAAATTCTTGCCATTTCAAGATTGTAAACCCCTACCATTTGCACCGCCGGTAATGCCGGATTTACCATGGGGCCCAGCATATTAAAAAAAGTGCGAACGCCTAAATTTTTTCTTATTGGCCCCACCACTTTTAAGGCCGGATGAAATAAAGGCGCATGCATGAAACAAATATTCGCTTCTTCCACTTCGTGCAGCAGCTTTTTATTATCAGATGAAAAACGATAACCCAGGTTTTCCATTACGTTACTGGAACCACTTATAGACGTGGCGCCATAATTACCATGCTTGGCCACTTTTTGCCCCGCGCCCGCCGCAATAAAACAACTTAAAGTAGAAATATTAAAAGTATTTTTTCCATCGCCACCTGTTCCCACAATATCCAGAACGCTATGCCCATTCAGCTTTACAGGAACACACAATTCCATCAGCGCATCCCGGAACCCCAGTAGTTCGGGAATGGTAATACTTCTCATCAGGAACACGGTTGTAAAAGAAGCTAATTCAGGATCGGAATAAATTCCTTTTGAAATATTGATCAATACATACTTTGCACTCTCTCTTGAAAGTGTTTTATGCTCAAATAAATATTGTAAAATCTTTTTCATAAATCTTGATTTAACCAGTTACGCATAATTTTTTCTCCCTCAGGTGTCAGCACACTTTCGGGATGAAACTGTACACCCTGCACATCAAACTTTTTATGACGCAATGCCATAATCTGACCATTTTCATCTTCGGCGGTAATTTCCAATTCCACAGGAAAATTGTTTCTATCTACAATCCATGAATGATAACGGCCCACTTCCAGTTCATTGGGCAACGATTTAAAGATATCATTTTTAGATTGTGTTCTTCCCTCATTGATTTTAATTTTGGTAGCTACACCATGATAAACTGTATCTAAATTAAGTAACTTTCCTCCGAATGACTCTGCAATGGCCTGCTGGCCAAGACACACGCCCAGTATAGATTTGGAAGAAGCATATTCTTTAATCAATGGAAGCAACAGTCCTGATTCGGAAGGAAGGCCGGGGCCTGGGGAAATAATTATTTTATCATACTCCTTTACTTTTTCAAGAGAGATCTTATCATTGCGATACACATCTACTTTACCGTGAATTATTTTTTCAACCACATGCACAAGGTTGTAAGTAAAGGAATCGTAATTATCAAAAATTAATATTTTCATTGTTTAAATTTTTTCGGCAGATAGAATCGCTGCGGTTAGTGCATTTAATTTATTGGTAACTTCTTTTAACTCACTGTCAGGCTTAGACGAAATGGTAATCCCTGCACCCGCCCGGTAATTGAGGCAGTTATCTTTACTTAAAAATGTTCTTATCATTATCGCGTGGTTTATGTTTCCATTAAATCCTACGAATCAAATGCATCCTCCATAATAACTGCGGCTATCATTTTCAAATTCGCTGATAAGCTGCATGGCTTTGTATTTTGGGGCACCGCTCAACGTACCCGCAGGAAAAGTAACTGCAAGTAAATCAAAAGGATTAGTATTTTTTTCCGAAGTACCCTTTACCTCGCTCACAAGATGAATGACATGAGAAAAATATTGTACCTCACAAAACCGGCTCACATGCACATTACTGCATAAGCGGCTTAAATCATTGCGGGCAAGGTCCACCAGCATCACGTGCTCCGCATTTTCTTTTTTATCTTTTAAAAGCTTTTGGGCCAATTGCTCATCAGTAACCTCATTGCCCGTGCGCCGGAATGTTCCCGCAATGGGATGCACCACAGCCGTATTCTTAGTAACGATCAACTGGCTTTCAGGACTACTTCCAAATAAACGATAATCGCCATAATCAAAATAAAAAAGATAAGGACTTGGATTAATATTGCGCAATGCCCGGTAAACATTAAATTCATCGCCTGAAAACTTCTGTTGAAATTTGCGACTCAGCACAATCTGAAACACATCGCCACGGGCGCAGCTTGCAATTCCCTTTTGAACCATAATGATATATTCTTCATCTTTCAATGAAGAAGTTTCACTCCCCATTGCAGCGAAAGGATAGGCCGGAACGTCTTTGCTTTTGATAATACTTTCAATAAGCATCCCATTACTTTCTATGCCTTTGATATGATTTTCGCAAATAAATAATTCGTTCTTGAAATGATTGATGGCAATAACGTATTGATAAAGGCGGTACCGCACCAGGGGAATGTTGGAGGTACGGCGTGAAGCCTGAGAGGTAAAATCAATATCTTCAAAAAACTGAACCGCGTCAAAAGTGGCATAGCCAAATAAGCCCTGCGCCATGCTACCCGGCATTTCAAAAGATTCGGCGATATTGAAATGCTGCATAAATTCCCATAGCTCTTCAGTAACCTTAGTGTCTTTTTTAATGGCAATCTTCTTCGGTTCTTCATTGGGGAATTTGTATTCTATTTCCTCCAGGTTGCTGATTTCAATTCCCGCAATGGCATTAATGCCGATGAAAGAATAACTGTTTTCACCCGCATGAAAATCTGCACTTTCCAAAAGAATTGTATCGCGAAAGCGATCGCGGAGACGCAGGTAAATACCTACCGGAGTAAATACATCCGCCAATAATTTTTTGCACGAAGTGGTTAGTTCAATCTTTTTACTCATTTTATTTTGTTTCGTTTCATACTATAAAAAAACCCGGCCAGGTGCCGGGTTTATATTTTATGTAATACACAAAAAAGCAATGCGGCACAATCAGGAGATTGTGTGCCACCAGCTATTGTATGTATTGTTTATTTTCATTTGCAGGGCAAAGATGTAGTAAAAATTTTAACAGGCAAAATTTTTTTGAAGCCTTACTTAATTTCTCCCGCAAAGAGAAGTAAAAGAAATGCAACCCTGGCATGTTTTTTTCAATCTCTTTACAAATCATTTTTATTTGAAACAAATATTCCTTTTCTTTTTTTTAACCCTCACCATTTTTGCGAAGGCGCAAAAAATTGATAGTATTTATGTAAATCTTTATACAGATAGTCTGAAGAAGGGAACTTACAATTACATCAATATTGACGGCAAGCTTACTAACGGAAGGTATTTGCCACTGGATTCCACCGACATTATCTTTTCTTCAAGCGATGGAAAGTTTTATGGCAATCAACTTTGGATTGAACCCGGTTTTTCTAAAACAAAAATCTCTATAAAAGCGGTACTCCGTTCTAATCCTTCTATGTGCAAAGAGTTTGACATGTATATTAAGAAAGTACCCAATCCTGACAAACTAAAATCAATAGATGAAATATTGAATGAAGGCAAGACGTCAAAGAAAAAGAGATAAGCGACATCTGCTTATTCAGATTATTTACAAAAAACACAGTTTGTGAAAATGGTACTCAAAATTCGTGTAATTCGTGCCTAAGATTCGCGTTATCCTATAAGAATCGCATGGCACATGGGGCAAAAAAAACCGGCAAGTTACTTACATCGCACCGCTCAACCGCATACCCTTGCTATCTTCCGATCCTGGGGGAGTTCTGTAGGAGCTGGCCGTATAAGACTTGCCGGCTGCAAATATAAGGAGAGAAGTTTGAATTAGGAATTGAGAATTAAGAATAAGGAAATTTCAGGGTGCTTTGTCCATTCCTGGTCCGGCTTCATTTTTAAGACCTGGAAGGGAGTGCTTTGCTCAAAAGGAAAAGTAAAGAAGTAAGAAAGTTTTTTATCTTAGCAAAATCCGGCACCGCTTTTTTACAGGCCTGCCGGTTTCTCTTTTACTCATTAAATGAAGGAAGAAATTTATTGGGAAACAATAAAAGAATTCAAGATTATCAGGGTAAAAATTAAGTCATTTTAAAATGGAAATAATGTATAAAATGGAACAAACATGGCGCTGGTTCGGCCCTTCGGACCCCGTTAGCTTGCAGGATATAAAACAAACAGGGGCCACAGGAATTGTAACCGCATTGCACCATGTGCCTCATGGTGAAATATGGACGATGGATGAAATTACCAGGAGAAAAAATGAGATTGAAAAAGAAGGACTTACCTGGCCGGTGGTGGAAAGTATTACCGTACACGAAAGCATAAAAACAAGGACTGGCGATTATAAAAACTATATTGAAAAATACAAAACTTCCATACGCAATGTAGCCGCATGCGGCATTCGGGTAATCACTTACAATTTTATGCCGGTAAACGACTGGACACGCACCACCTTAAATTATAAAATGTCCGACGGCTCCCTGGCGCTTTATTTTAATTGGGTGGACCTTGCTGTTTTTGATGTATATATTTTAAAAAGAAAAAAGGCAGACAGCGCTTATCCGCCGGACATTTTGCAACAAGCCGAAGAGCGTTTTAAAAATTATTCTGAAAGTCAATTGGACGCTCTCGCCGCGGTGGTCATGTTTGGCATACCGGGTGAAAAAAAGATTACCACGGCTGATATGCTGAAAAAGCTGGAATTGTATGATGATATAAATGCAGACACCCTGCGCGAAAACCTTTGTTATTTTCAAAAGGAAATAAGCTCCGTAGCGGAAGAATGCGGAATCCAATTGGCCATTCACCCGGATGACCCGCCCTTCCCTATTTTGGGCCTTCCGCGCATAGTAAGTACCATAGAGGATTTTGAATATTTTTTAAAGAAAGTAGATAACCCTGCCAATGGCGTTTGCTTTTGTACCGGGTCGCTCGGCGCGTCTTCCGGCAACAACCTAACGGATATGGTTAAACGCATTGATAAGAAGATCCATTTTATCCATTTACGAAACGTGAAAAAAGATAAGGAGGGTAATTTTTACGAAGCCAATCATCTTGACGGCGACAATGATATGTATGCCATCGTAAAAGAATTATCTCAGCTGCAGCAAAGATTAAAAATATCCATTCCCTTTCGTCCCGACCATGGCCACCAGATGCTCGACGATATAAACAAGGATACCAATCCCGGATATTCCTGTATTGGAAGAATGAAAGGGCTTGCCGAAATAAGAGGATTGGAAATGGGAATTTTGGGTTCGCTATAGTGATACAGTCCACAGGGGGTATATTTTCATAATCATTTTTTACTTGTTTAGGGAGATATTTTACAACGGGTCTTTGGGAAATAAGTTACAGCAGGGATAAGATTCTTTACCTGTGTTTGATGCAGATTATTTCTAAAGGATTTTCATAGAAAGAGTTTTCGGAATCTGAGGCTATAAAATAAAATCCGGAAATAAGCCCTCCGTTTACTCCACAATTTTCTCCGACAAGGATTCTCTTTTTCGCCCAAACCGGCGGCCCCATAATTCTCCTTTATGATGAAGAGGTATTTCATCGCCCAATAATTTGCCCCACGGTTTTAAGCCATCTACCCGGTCAAAAATTATTTTAAGCACTGCAATAAATGGAATGGATAAAAACATTCCAGCCACGCCCCAGACAGCGCCCCCCATTAAAACAATAACTAAAGAAACCAGTGCATTAATCTTAACTTTAGAAGAAACAATGCGGGGCACCAAAATATTATTATCAATAAACTGAATGACCGCATAAGCCGCAATAACGCCTATCTGCGTGGTATAACCTTCTTTAGTGATGGTAGCAATTAATACCGGAAGCGCAATGGCTATAATGCCGCCAATGTAAGGCAGCACATTTAAAAGAGCACCGATAACTCCCAATAAAATGGCATACTGAACACCCAGTATCAATAGCGCTGCTGAGTTGAGAACCGCCACAATAATGGCTTCCAAAAGAAGGCCTACCATATAACTTTGAATCGCATTTTTAGTTTCTTGTAAAACATGACTTACCTGTGTTGAGTTTTTTTTAGCAAAAAGTTCGTATAGAAAATTCAGGATTAGTGTTTTGTAAAAAAGTATCAGAAAAATATAAATCGGCAGAAGAACGATTACGCTTAAAGCTCCTAACACAGAGCCAAGAGTCTGTCCTATCAGTGGTTTCAGATTTTCACCCGCTTCGGAAAGTAATTGACTTTGTTTGGAAAGAGACAACGAGTAATTTCTCTGTAGCCACAATTGCAACTGGTGAAATATCGCTCCAAACTTTTGCTCCAGCAGTGGTCTGTTCTCTCCAAACTTGGCTATCTGCGATGACACAAAAACCATTAACCCTGCTACTAAAATAATAGCTGCCAATAATGAAATAGAGATGGCCACTACCTTGTTTATCTTTTTTTGCTCCAGCTTATTTACAAGCGGGTTCAAAAGGATAGCGATCATTAAAGCAAAAGCAAGGGGAATGATAATGCTGCTTAGCGTATAAAGCATAAAAACAAAAAGCATGATTCCAAACAAGGTAACGGTGGACCTGAAGTAAAAAGGATATTTTTTTTCCATAAAGTAATTTAGGACATTTCTTATTGCTGATTAAAATATTTTCAAGAGCAAAATATCTTTTAATAAAAAAAGGAAACCATCTCTGATCTCCTCTATATAGGTCAATAAAAAATTAATTACTACTCATGTACTCTTCCGCCGCAAATAAACCGGTTGGCATAGTAAGCCTCGTCAAGATTGCTGATGGTAACTCCCTGGCTCGATGAAGAGTGTACAAAATAATTATTATCGAGATACAAGCCTACATGCGACACGCCTCCCGTGGTATTAAAAAAAACAAGGTCGCCTTCTTTTAAATCTTCCTTGTCGATATGCTCGCTGGCGTCATATTGTTTCCGTGCCGTACGGGGAACAGCAAAACCGTACACCGCCAACAGGAGGCTGCCCGTTAATGCACTGCAATCAATTCCTCTTTTGGTAGTGCCACCATAACGGTAATTGGTACCGAACCAATCTTCAATAAAATTAAATAAAGAAAGATTTTTTAAAGATTCCACATCCACATTCAGCATCATGGCATATTTAAACTGCAGACCAGAAATCTTTTCAATTGACGAAGACGATTCAGTTTCTGCAACGACTTTTGTAACAACGGGCGCTTCCTCTGCCTTTACACTTTTGGTGCCGCCGCTTTCTGTGGTTCTCAAAATACCTTCGGGGGTAAAAGAGATTCCGCTAATAAAATTTAACGTTGGATTTTCATCGCTGCTGATGCTGTTGATTGCGTTTACACTTATTTGGGCATTGGTTAATTGTACACTACATGCCAATAAAACGGAGCAGCACAATACGGTGAGTTTATTCATATTTCCTGGAGTTATAATCATTTTTACAAAAGATAAGAACCATTAACATAAGCCGGCATTCATGAGGACAGGCGAACGGTACTTAACTTTTATGCAAACGTCAAAAATTAAAATTTATTTTCTCGAACCGGCCGAAGATAAGTTTCACAAAACAAAAAAGCAAAAAAAGTTTATTCACACTTTTCCACAACACTTCCCAATTCCTAAGGAATCAGTTACTCTGTAGGGTATTAATTCCAGAGAAAATTAGATGCTTCACCAAAATAGTTAACAATCTCTTTTAGGAATCTGTGGGTAATTTTCAAAAAAGCACGCCTGCTTTTTCACGATATTTGCATCTTTAAAACGGCATTATACCCGTAGGCCAAAGATTTTAAATTGATAACCCATAACTTTTAACTCATAACTCTTAACTCATAATTCGTAATTCATAATTAATGAAGTTTTCTCACCTGCATGTTCACACTCAGTATTCTTTATTAGACGGTGCTGCCTCCATTAAAGGGCTTTTTAATAAGGCCATCGCAGACGGGATGCCGGCACTGGCCATTTCTGATCATGGAAACATGTTTGGTGTTTTCGAATTTGTAAAGCAAGCACATACTTTCAAGAATGCAGATGGTTCCCTGAAAGTAAAGCCTATTGTTGGCTGCGAATTTTACATCACAGAGAACAGGCATCAAAAGCAATTTACCAAAGAACAAAAAGACCCGCGCCACCACCAGATACTGCTTGCTAAAAATGCTGCCGGATATAAAAATTTAATGAAGCTTACCTCGCTTGGATATATTGAAGGAATGTACTCAAAATATCCGCGGATAGACAAAGAACTGATTCATAAATACCATGAAGGCCTCATTGCCACCACCTGCTGCCTTGGCGCTTTGGTACCCCAGTTAATATTAAAAAAAGGAGAAACGGAAGCTGAAAATGAATTTAAGTGGTGGCTGAATATTTTTCAAAAAGATTATTATGTAGAAATACAAAGGCATGGCATTCCTGACCAGGAAAAAGTAAATAAAGTACTCTTAAAATTTGCAAAGAAATATAACGTACCTATTATTGCCAGCAACGATTCGCATTATGTGGATCAGAAAGATTTCAATGCGCACGATATTTTACTTTGTTTAAATACAGGTGAAAAGCAGTCAACTCCCGCCCTGCGAGAATTTTCTGATGATGATGTCATGGTAAAAAACAAACGCTTCGCATTCCCCAACGACCAGTTTTATTTAAAGAATACTTCGGAAATGCTTACCGCTTTTGACGACCTGCCGGAAGCCCTGGACAACACAAATGAGATCATTGATAAAATTGAAACCCTCAATCTCAAATCAGATATTCTTATTCCACATTTTCCGGTACCAAAAGAATTTGCTTCGCAAAAAGAGTATCTCGAACACCTGACATGGGAAGGCGCCAGAAAAAGATATACTGATTTAACTCCCGAAATAGAAGAGCGTATCAACTTTGAATTATTTACGATCAAGACAATGGGGTTTGCCGGATACTTTTTAATTGTGCAGGATTTTATTGTTGCCGGCAAAAAGTTGGGCGTATTTGTAGGCCCGGGAAGAGGCTCTGCTGCGGGTTCAGTAGTGGCTTACTGCATCGGCATCACAAATATTGATCCCATTAAATACAATTTACTTTTCGAAAGATTCTTAAATCCTGACCGTAAATCCATGCCGGATATAGACACCGATTTTGATGATGAAGGAAGACAAAAAGTATTGGATTATGTAGTAGATAAATACGGCAAAAACCAGGTAGCCCAGATTATTACTTACGGTACCATGGCAGCCAAAATGAGCATTAAAGACGTGGCGCGTGTAATGGATCTTCCCCTGCCGGAAAGTAATGCACTGGCAAAATTAATTCCTGACAAGCCGGGCACTTCTTTAAGAAAAGTATTGAAAGCGCCCATCACCGGAGCCAAATCACTGACAGAAGAAGGTGTGGGTCCCGACGACATTAGCAATATTCAAAAACTGCGCGAGATCTATAACGGCGAGGATATTCGCAGCAGGGTTTTGCATGAAGCGGAAATCCTGGAAGGCTCTGTAAGAAATACAGGCATTCATGCGTCGGCCATTATCATTGCGCCCAAAGATTTAATGGAACTGATCCCGGTGGCCGTATCAAAAGATTCTGAGCTATGGCTTACGCAAATTGATGGCAACAACATTGAAGCCGCCGGCGTTTTAAAAATGGACTTTCTCGGTTTAAAAACATTGAGTATTTTAAAAACCGCCCTTCATCTTATCAAACAAAATCACGGAGTGGAAATTGATCTTGATAGTTTGCCGCTGGATGATGAGATGACTTACCAGCTTTATCAGCGGGCTGATACCAATGGCACTTTCCAGTTTGAAAGTCCCGGAATGCAAAAATACTTGAGAGACCTGAAACCCGATAAGTTTGATGACCTTATTGCCATGAATGCCTTATACCGCCCGGGACCAATAGGCTACATTCCTTCTTTTATTGAGCGCAAGCACGGAAGGCAGGAAATACACTATGACCTTCCTGAAATGGAAGAGTTTTTAAAAGACACTTACGGCATTACGGTTTACCAGGAACAGGTAATGTTGCTGTCGCAAAAGATTGCGGGCTTCAGCAAAGGCGATGCAGATATATTGCGAAAAGCGATGGGTAAAAAGAAGCGTGACGTGTTGGATAAAATGAAAGTGCAGTTTATAGAAGGCGCAAAAAAAAATAACCACCCAGTAAGTAAATTAGAAAAAATATGGACCGACTGGGAATCTTTTGCGCAATACGCTTTTAATAAATCGCACTCCACCTGTTATGCATATGTGGTGTATGAAACGGCTTATTTAAAAGCACATTATCCCAGCGAATACATGGCGGCTGTGTTGAATCATGCAGGCGCCATTGAGAAGATCACTTTCTTTATGGAAGAGTGCAAAAGCATGAACCTTAAAGTGCTGGGGCCCGATATTAATGAGTCGCAGAAAGGATTTGCCGTAAATAAAAAAGGGGAGATACGCTTTGGCTTCAATGGCATGAAAGGTGTGGGCGAAGCAGCCATTGAAAACATCATTGAAGAAAGAGAAAAGCATGGCACCTTTTCTTCGATATTTGATTTGATAAAAAGAGTGAATCAAAGAACAGTAAATAAGAAATCCTTGGAAAGCCTTGCTTATGCAGGCGCTTTTGATTGCTTCAACAATTTCCATCGTGCGCAGTTTTTCTTTACCATTCCCGGAGAAAACATGAACTCATTAGAAAAAATAATCCGCTTTGGTAATCAATACCAGGCGCAATTGAACGACAACTCCAACACCCTTTTTGGCGACCTTCAAATGGCGGAAGTAACCCCGCCAGCCATCCCCGAATGCGAGCCCTGGCCCCTGGTAAAATTATTGGATTTTGAAAAAGACGTTACGGGTATGTACATGAGCGGCCATCCTTTGGATAATTTTCAATTCCAGATAAAGCATTACGGTCTTTCCACTATTGCAGAATTTAATGAGTTCAAAGAAGCCGTTACTCTTCACCCTAATCCCGGAAGGCATTTCCGAATTGCGGGCCTTGTTACGGAAGCGCAGCATCGAATTTCTAAAAATGGAAATAAATACGGTGTTTTTTTTATAGAAGATTATACTTCCAAAATGGAGCTGATGCTTTGGAGAGATGATTATGTAAAATTCAATAATTACCTCGAAACCGGGATGGTTATTTATGTAACAGGTAGTTTCAGGCAACGCTTTGCCACATCGCCTTATGAGTTTAAAGTAAATGGCATTACGCTATTGGAATCTTTAATGAGATCGCATACCAAAAAGATTCAGATAGAAATGAAGGCCGAAGATGTTTCCGCAGATCTTATTGATTTTATGAAAAAAAATGTACAACAGTTCCCCGGCAATTCCACTTTAAAATTTTACATCCAGGATGCAGCCACCAAACTCAGATTCGGCATGTACACTTTGGGAAACGGCTTTGAGATGAATGACGAAATGGCCAACTTTCTGCAAGAAAAGCCTGAATATGACATACAGGTAGAATTAACATGATGTGGATATGTCAAATCATCATTTAAAACTTATTGGCTGTACTTTTGCAAACTATTAAACCTGTCTGAACGGTAGTCATTCGGGCAGGCAACAATAAAGATTATTAACAATTTAAAAATTAAAATTTAAAGATTATGGCAAAGGAATATACCGACGTAAACTTCAAAGAGCAAGTACTCGATTCAGACAAATTAACCATGATAGATTTTTGGGCAGAATGGTGTGGCCCTTGTCGCGCAATAGGCCCGGTAGTGGAAGAACTGGCTAAAGAATATGACGGCAAAGTAAATATCGGCAAAGTAAATGTGGATCAAAATCCGCAGTTGAGTGTAAAATATGGCATCACCAGCATCCCTGCTATCCTTTTTGTAAAAGGCGGCGAAGTAGTAGATAAATTAGTAGGCTCACAGCCAAAAGGAAATTTTGTAAAAAAGATAGAAGCCCATATATAATTTGCTAATTAGCAAATTTGAAAATTTGAAAATATAAAACGAAGAAGGCCAATTCCTAATTTTGGAATTGGCCTTTTTTACTTTTCTGATTTAATTCAAAGATGTCGGTTTATTTCTTCATTAGCATATTAGCTAATTGGCTCATTTTCACATTTGCTAATTTTCAAATTCATTTAGGATTAATCCCGCTATTAATATCCGAACCTCTTACCTGGTACACGCTGTCAACAACATATTTTTCCATTCCGCGCCAGGGTAGCGAGCCAAAATATTCTTTGTAATGCACCTCTACTTCCCGGCCTGCATTATTCAATAAAACCTTAGCCACGCTTTCGCTCGTTACGCTAAAATTAAATTCATTACTCTGAATATTTTGTTTAAAGCCACTTTGAATAATTTTCCCTTCATACGTTTTAAAAACATATCCTTTGTTCATAAAAGTATTGAGCGTGCCCGCTTTGGTTCCGGTACCAAAAACCCAAAAGAACCTTACATAAAAAAAGATACCCAGACCCAATACAAGGATTATAAGTACCGTGCGAAAAATTTTGCGTCCTTTCATATTTTAAATTTTACGGAAAGATAGAGAAGATTTTAGATTTTCAATTTCAATCAGGCGATGCATATGATCTCTACGTATAAAGTAAGTTTAAAGTAGAATCCTTGAGAAACCTTGCGCCTCTAATATCATTACATCAATTCTATTCCTCCATTACCGTTAACGACTCCGGATGAACAGGCCGGAGCGCTTCAGGCTCGTGCTTGTGTTTAAAGAAAATAATAAACAACACGGCAACTATCAAAGCATACAATGCAAAGCTGATCCATATACCATTCCAGTCCTTGGTTCTGTCGGCATTTGTAAAAAATTCTTCAATCACAATTCCACTGATGGAGCTTCCCAGTATAGCGCCTACACCATTGGTCATCATCATAAAAAGCCCCTGGGCACTGGCTCTTATGGAAGAATCACTTTGCGTTTCTACAAAAAGAGAGCCTGAAATATTAAAAAAGTCAAAGGCCATTCCATAAACAATACAGGAAAGTATAATCATCCAAAGGCCATCGCCCGGGTTTCCGTAAGCGAATAATCCAAAGCGCAATACCCAGGCCAGCATGCTGATGATCATTACCTTTTTTATCCCAAAATTTTTAAGGAAAAAAGGAATGGCCAGGATAAAGAGCGTTTCTGAAATTTGCGAAATGGACATAATGATGGCAGGATATTTTACAGCAATCAGATCTTTATACTCTTCCACATTGGCGAAGTCGTGTAAGAAAGTATCGCCATAAGCATTCGTAAGTTGTAGAGCAGCGCCCAGCAACATGGCGAAAATAAAAAAGACCGCCATCTTCCGGTTTTTAAAAAGAGCGAATGAATCAAGCCCGAGGGCGCCAATGATAGAAGTGCTTTTAACACGATTAAGCAGCGGCGGGCATTTGGGTAAGGTAAAAGAATACAAGCCAAGTATAAGTGCAGCGAACGAAGCCACATAAAACTGGCTGGCTGAAGTTTCAATATGAAGTAAGCTGACTGTCCATAGCGCCACTATAAAACCGATAGTGCCCCACACTCTTATAGGCGGATAATCTGTTACCACATCTTTGCCATCCTTTTTTAAGGCTGAATATGCAACTGCAATGGATAATGAAATGGTGGGCATATAAAAGCACATATTCAGGAGCATTACCCAAAACATGGTTAACGGATCTGTTACCAGGGGCAATAAAAAAAGTACCGCAGCGCCCAACAGGTGGCATATTCCCAAAAGTTTTTCGGCATTGATCCATTTATCGGCAACAATACCTAATAAGGCCGGCATAAAAAGAGATGCAATACCCATAGTAGAAAAAAGCGCTCCAAACGCCGATCCTGTCCATATACTCGCATTGGTATTGGGGTCTATTACAGGATAAATTTTGGGCAACGTTTGAAACCAATAGGCGCCAATGGTAATTAACCACGACCCCCAGATAAAGAATTGCAAAAACATCAGTACTATCAGGCGAAATTTGAGACGCTTCATAAGCCTTGTTTATTTCATTTTTGAATAGGTATCCATGGCTTTTTTGTAAAAAAAATTACCCCCAATACCCTTCAGTATATGAGTTTATTTTCAGACAGAAAGTTCCAATAATTTTGAAAGATAAGAGAATTAATAAAATCTTTTTAACTAAGTTTTGGTTTCAACATAAATTCCTACTTTGTGGCAGAAAATGTTTTGTATGTTCCGTTCCATTTTTTAATCTAAAACAATAAACTACCCGCATTGAAAAAGTATCTCCTGCTTTCTTTTGTTTTATTCATGGTGGCTGCTTCCGCATTTGCACAAATAGTTCCCCGAGTTTTGGATGCTAAAAATGTAAAACGTTGCCTTACTATGGATCGGATGGAAGAGGCCATCAGAAAAGACCCCGCCCTGCCCGCAAAATGGAAAAAGGAAGGCGAGAAACAATACAATGCCTACCTGCAGCGACTTGCAAATAGTAAGGGCGCAAAAACAGAAGCTGCTGAAATTATTATTCCCATCGTTTTTCACCTGGTGGATGTGGACTCTGCCCAGGCATGGATCACCGACAGGGATATTTACGAGCAAGTTGAAATTCTAAACGAAGTATATGGTGGGCGAAAAGCCGATACTTATCAAAAAGTAATACCGCCTGAAATTTACAGCAGGCTTGGAAGAGTGCCTATCAAATTCGTATTGGCAAGACGTACTCCGGCAGGTGCCCTCACTTCAGGAATAGAACGCCGCGTAAATACAACTCCTGATCACGTATCCGTAAAATCCTTTGCCACCGGCGGCCTCGATGCGTGGGATGTAACAAAATATGTAAACGTTTGGGCAGGTTCTTTCTCAGGTAGCGACGGAGATTTACTGGGAATAGCCACCTTCCCTTTTACCACAACCGCAGAGGAAGGCCCCCAGGGTGTAGTAATTGGCCTGGCTACCCTTCCTTATTTCAGTAATGTATCAAGAAGTTATTACCCTGCCTATTCCGAGGGAATTACGCTTGCGCATGAAATAGGCCATTACTTTTATCTGTACCATACTTTTGGTGATCAGGACGTTTGTAATAATGACGATTTCCGCACTGAGCCCGGATGGAATCTTCCGAACGGAGCAGGGCCTGAGGGTGATGATACTCCCGCCGAAAAAAATGATTCCGTTGAAAACGCACAGTTTGGAAACCCCAGCCAGAATTATTCTGATGGATGCGCCACTTCTTCTTTTGGCGAAATGTATGGGAGCATTATGAATTATTTTGATGACCGTGCTTTATTTATGGTATCCAATGGTATGAGAAAAAGAGTGGAGGGATGTATTGACCTGTACAGGCCGGGGTTAAAAACTTCTAACGGAGCTACTGCTCCCGAATCCGTTACTGACGCTTACCTTGTAAAAGTTAGCCCAAGGGGTATTCCTGAACGCAGACAATTTATTGTAAACAATACTCCCATTACGGCAACAGTCCGTAACAGTGGAACCGGCGTTTTAAGCTCAGTAACTTTGCATGTAAAATTAGATGGTGGCACCCCTACAAGTATTCCTTTTTCCATAAACCTTAGTGCAGGCAGTGATACCGTTTTGCAATTGGGAACCCTTAATGCCATTGCGGGTACGCATATTCTCACCATCTTTACATCGGCCCCCAACAATGGAACAGACAGGTTTACCAATAATGATACGCTGCAATCTTTTATTTACATTACCTCGGGAATTATTACAGCGCCTTTCACTGAAACTTTTACAAATACTACATTTCCTCCCCAGGGATGGCAGGTATGGAATCCGAATAATAATGAGACCTGGTTAAGAGATGCCAGTTCAGGATTTAAAGCTGCGGGATCTGCCACCGTACAAAACTCGGATTACAATGGCGGAGGCCAGTTAGATGATCTTATCTCCCCTGCTATTGATCTTCAGGGTGCAGACTCAGCCTACCTTACCTTCGGAGTAGCCTTCGGAACTTATAGCCTTACCGACGTTTCTGTATGGGATGGACTGGAAGTATATGTTTCCAACAACGGCGGCTCATCTTATCAATTGGCTTATAAAAAAACAGGAAATCAATTAAAAACAGTGGCTACGGCTCAAACCTCCCCTTTCAACGCCCTGCCCACCAGCCCGGAAAAATGGAGAACGGATTCTATTAACCTAACACCTTTCATTATTCATGGAAATAAATTATTGATTAAATTCCGCAATGCAAACGCATACGGGAATAATCTTTATCTGGATGATATTGGAATTTCTCTTTACTCTAATATAACAAGAGATGCGTTTCCAGTCTCTATTTTAAACTTACCCAACTTTACGTGCGAAGCTGCACAAACCCCTTCTGTAGTCTTTAAAAACAATGGCTTGGAAACTTTAAAATCCCTGAAAATTAATTTTCAGTTGGACAACGGCAGTACTAATTCAGTAAGTTGGTCAGGCAGCCTGAGCAGAGGCAATGTTGACACAATAGCTTTAACTCCTTTAACAGGTTTAAATCCGGGTGCCCATATGCTTACCGTTTTCACTTCCCAACCGGATGGCCTGTCTGACGGAAATGTGCTGAATGACACGATTCGAAAAACATTCTATGTATTTGGGAAAATAACCTCGCCTATAACTGAAGGTTTTGAAAACACAGTTTTCCCTCCTGCTACATGGGCTGTTGACAATCCCGACAAGGGAATTACCTGGGAAAGAACTACCAATGCAGCAGCTACAGGAACCGGCTCCATGATGCTCAGAAACTTTGATTACACTTCCTCGGGAACCACGGATAGATTCCTCTCTTCTGTTGTTACCGGCGATCCTGCATACGATTCCGTTTTTGTTTCCTTTGATTATGCTTATGCGCCCGGAGTTCATTCTCCAACCGGAGGTTTTGATACGCTTGAGATACAGGTATCAACGGACTGTGGCCAAACAATAAGCACCGTCTGGAAAAAATGGGGTGCTGATCTGCAAACTATTTCTACTCCCAATAATCCGGCAACAAGGTTTGTACCTACAGCCACTGATTGGAAGAAAATTAATTTGCTGCTGTCCCCCGCTGTTAATAACAATAATTTCCAGGTATATTTTGTGGCAAAAAGTAACAAAGAAAATAACCTGTACATTGACAATATCAATATTTATGGAAAAATAGTACCTGCACTTTTGAAAAAGCAGGGATACCTGATATATCCAAGTCCGTTCAGGGACCAACTTATCATAAGAAATTACGAAGACCCTATTACCTTCCAAAGTGCTGCTATTTATAATACTTTGGGGCAGTTTGTCTGGTCACAGGAATTTAATGGCACCGCATACAGGGAAGTACCTGTAAACCTCGGAAAACTTCCTGCGGGTGTTTATATCGTTAAACTAAACTATACTGATAAAACAATAGTGGATAGAATTGTGAAACAGTAACCAGGGCGGGTCGGAACGCTTCATCGGCCTCAACCATTAAATATGATAATCGATAAACCTATTTCAGGGCAAAACAATCTCTTTGTCCGCATATATGAGCGCGCACAGGATGCAGGCATGCTTTATAGCTTTTTTGCCACCTACATCCAATTTTATTTAGTTAAGACAAAAATGTTACCCGTTCCGGGTATTAGAACTTTTGGGTAATTGTTTTTCTATAATTAAGTCATCCGTTCTGTCTTTAATCCTGAAGGGATGATCTGCGGTTCCTGCAAGCATGCAGCTATAAAATCATCCAGCGCATAAGTCTATAACACGCCCGGCCATTTTGTTCCTTGTTGCGTATAACGTAACTTGGCCCCTTCAAATAATTTTTGAGAAAGAATGATATTGTTAATAATAAAAGCATGAGTTATCAACCCAACACAAACCGCTATAAGCAAATGGAATACCGCCGGTGCGGCAATAGCGGCCTCCTGCTTCCCGCCATTTCATTAGGTCTTTGGCACAACTTCGGGAAAACAGATGATTATGAAAACTGCAGGAATATTCTACATACGGCATTCGATAATGGCATCACTCATTTTGACCTTGCCAACAACTATGGCCCTCCTCCCGGAGCAGCCGAAGTAACTTTTGGAAAAATATTTAAAGGAGATTTCAAGCCGTTCAGAGATGAGATGATCATTTCATCCAAAGCGGGCTATAAAATGTGGGAAGGCCCTTACGGAGATCTTGGTTCAAAAAAATATCTGGTATCAAGTCTGGATCAAAGTCTGCATAGAATGGGATTGGATTATGTAGATATCTTTTATCATCATCGTCCCGACCCCGATACGCCTTTGGAAGAAACCATGTCGGCGCTGGATTTAATAGTGCGGCAGGGCAAGGCGTTGTACGTTGGCATTTCAAGCTACAAGCCCAAAGAAGCGGCAAGGGCTTTTGAAATACTGAGACAGTTGGGAACTCCCTGCCTTATTCATCAGCCAAGGTATTCCATGCTCGATCGCTGGGTAGAGGATGGCTTGCTGGATTTGTTAGGTAGGGAAAAGGTAGGCTGCATTACTTTTTCATCGCTGGCGCAGGGGCTTCTTACCAATAAATATTTAAATGGCATACCCGCCGATTCAAGAGCCGGCCGGCATCTTGAAAACGGAGCTATCACAGATGCCCAGGTAACTGACACCGTAATTCAAAAAGTAAAACAGTTGAATGCTTTGGCAGCGGAAAGAAATCAAACGCTTGCCCAGATGGCCATTGCATGGGTATTAAAAGATGAACGCGTAACTTCTGTAATCCTTGGTGCCAGCAAGCCTCAGCAGGTAACGGATGCCATTGAGGCTATAAAGAATTATCATTTTACCCAAGAAGAACTGGGAAAAATAGAGCGGGTTTTAAAGCAATAAGGTGTGTACTTTTTTAATTTGTATCAAAAGAAAAGGAACGCCTTTTTATAGTTTATCCAAACAGGAAAGAGCAAATACTGAAGCCAAAATCAGCGATAAAATTTTAGAAAGCTATCATAATGCACCATT
>JBDSOE010000227.1:0-13005 GCA_039915005.1 Ginsengibacter sp. | reverse complement strand
TGTCAGAAAAATCGAGCCATACCACCGGGCAACTGATTCATGTGGATGGCGGCTATGTTCACTTGGACAGGGCTTTGGCCAATACCTGAGTTTTTCCCTGATAAAATTTATGAAGATTTAAAAAAATAAACAATGGCAGGAGGATGTATTTTCTTCTTTCCATTACCTCAATCACAATGGCTACTTATGTCGGGATAACTGCAATGTGTTAAGTTGTTTTAGGAGCGGACAGGCCTGGTGTCGGGTAGGTTTTATCTTCCTGGCTTTTATCGTCATATCAAATCACCCCTATGAAAACAATTCCCGCTCCCTGTTCCGGATGTCATTTTTATCATAAAACTTTTCCACCCATTTGCCGGAGCTGTCAAGTTTGGCAGGTTTCTTTTCTTTGTTCTCTTTACTTTTTTCTGCCTTATCCTGTATGGAGCGAAAATTATAATGATCCGTTAAGCGCAGGGCTTCAATGGCAAAAACAGTGGCCACATCAGTATCTTTTATACAAAGTAAATTGTCGCCATTGTCTTTTTCGCCGCCCAGCGCAAGGTTGGAGGAGCCGCAATAAACCCTGGCGGTGCTTTTATTAAAATTGGTAACCACAAACTTATGGTGAATGGCGTGGGCAAGTCCCAGGCTAAATTCTTTTTTGAAGGGTGGTGGCAATTCGCGGCTTGCTTTTTTTGCGTCTATCAGCAGGCCGTTTTTGCGTCCCGGTTTATACAGGGAAATTTCACCGCCGCTGTTATCGGTAATGCCATAAGTAAATATAGAATCGTCTTTATGCAATCCGCGGAGTGCCGGAATGAGGCTGCCTGTACTTTTTTCGCCCATTTCCATTACTGAAAATAAAACGGAATTAATCTTTTTATCTTTTACATGGGCAGTGATGGCATCAATCAATTGGCTGGCATATTCAGGAGTATGCGGCGATACATTGATCTCTGTGGCGGGCATATTCTTGCCTGGAAATCTTTGTGTTTTATTGGCGAATGAGGAGGCGCGAAATGACGGCGCTTTTCCATCTTGCCAGCATGCATTGAAAATAGCTCCATAATAAGAAGCCACTTTTGGATCTTCAAATATCAAAACGTGATTGGCATTTACATACAAACCGGTATAAGAAAAATTGGTGGAACCGGTTAGCGCTTTGTAGGGGATCCCATTCTTCCTCAGTATAATTTCTTTACAATGCGAATACCTGGCAAACCTGCAACGGAATATTTCTGCGCTTCCCTTTGCCACTTTTGTAAACCTTTCCTGGAACTGATCTTCTTTCGGGATTTTTCCTTTTTCGTCTGCTCCCGTGTGCAATGCCGCATTATCCAGTATGATCCTGATCTTTCCTTTTGCCGCCAGTTCCAAACACAATTTTGCCATTACCGGATCATTAAAATCGTAAGCGAACATGTCCACCGAAACAGCAGTATCCTTCAAGGCTTCCTCAAGCATTTTATAAATGAGGCTTCTTGCGTTGAAGCCCAGCCACGCATACATATCTTCATAAGTAAAATCGCCGAACTTCTCATTGGTGCCGGCCTTCAGGCTGGTGTCAAACATCCAGTCACCCGGTGGAAGTAGTTTTTGGGAGGCCCCATAGCGATTGGTAAATGCCTGCGATTTTACAAAGGCACGGGTAAATCCCACACTGCAATTTCCTTCGCTGAAATCATTTACCTCTATTTTCACCTTTGCACTTTTTGAAGGATCTATTGGAAGCAAATTTTTATTTTCATCAAAATAACGGGGTACAGCCTCGTAGGTATATTCGCCGGACAGCATTCCTGTTTGCTGATAAGAACCGGGGAAGTGAACCCATTTAAATAATTGTATAGGGGAAATGTCGGAACCCGTTATCGTATCAGTTCCTTTAAAGTTGAGCAAATTTTGAATAGTCTTTCTTTTGCCTCCGGCCCTGGTATAAAAAAGGGTGAACCCTGCAAATGAGCCTTCCCTTGGTGGCTCATCCAGGTTCATGGTGAGCAGTGTCATCAGGGAGCCTTTGTATGCTTTTAATGAAAAACCATTGTTGGTGTCTTTTTGAAACATGATAATAGCTGTTTATAATTTGAAAAAAATATTTCCCTTGTGTGCTTATGCGGAAGAGGCATGCCTGTAGCTTTGGGTTAGGGGCAGGTGTAATCTTTAAAGAGTATGGCGATTCATAAAATCCAAATAAACCTGCAGATTGGTATTAATAACCGTTTCATTTATAAGTTTTACATTAATAAAATGGCGGGTTTCAAAAAAAGAGGGGAGCAGACTATAAAACTAATACGCCGGAAATTATTCTCCTAACTTTTTAGAAGAAATTTTTTAATTATTTTTTGTGGTAATACAGACGTCTGCGCCACCAACGGTAGAGCTCTCTCATTACCTATAAGGTCACACAAAGTAACGCTCATGCACAGTTGGGGCAAACTCTACATCTCTTTTGATATCAGGCCTGTGCCAGAGTGAAACAGGGGGAAATGTCCTGTTGGCAAAAAATGTATTTCTGGAAAAAATGTAAGCCAATTGTATTGATTACCACATGCCTGAAAAGCCACCTAAAGTAATTACTCTTTTAGCCGGAATGAAGGAAAACCCTGTGCCCGATTATATCTGCACACACTTGATAGCGGTGTATCCCGATGAACCATAAAAGTATTACGTCACATGGAACAAAAAAATGGAATCCAAACGCGGCATTCCTGGTTGCTACATAGTTTTGAATTTTGAGGGCGGAACACCAGTAGTAAGGAAGAATTTAGAAAATAATAAATTCCTCAACCCTCAACTCTGCTTACTTCGTATCGTACGCCCATTTCACCAGTGTGGCGCCCCAGGTAAATCCACCGCCGAAGGCAGCAAGTACGATGAGGTCTCCTTTGTGTAATTGCTTTTCCCATTCCCATAAGCAGAGTGGGATAGTGGCGGAAGTGGTGTTGCCGTAGCGTTGAATATTGATCATTACTTTATCCATGCTTAGCCCCATGCGGTTGGCGGTAGCGTCAATAATTCTTTTATTGGCCTGGTGCGGCACCAGCCAGGCAATGTCGTCGCCGGTTAGTTTATTTCTTTCCAGTAATTCATACGACACATCGGCCATACCCTTTACTGCAAACTTGAAAACCGAAGGGCCTTCCTGGTAGATATAGTGTTCTTTGGCCATTACGGTTTCTACAGAAGCGGGTTTGGCCGAACCGCCGGCAACCATTTTTAAGTATTCCACGCCAACGCCGTCCGATTTTAAAAGACTGTCCTGTATGCCATAGCCTTCTTCATTTGGTTCCAGCAGAATGGCTCCGGCACCATCGCCAAAGAGCACACAGGTTTTGCGATCGCTATAGTCAACGATGCCGCTCATTTTATCAGTCCCCACTACTACTACTTTTTTATAACGCCCGCTTTCAATAATGGAGGCGCCGGTGGTTACCCCAAATAAAAATCCGCTGCACGCAGCGGAAAGGTCGAAGCCAAAAGCATTGACGGCGCCTATTTTATAAGCAATGATATTGGCAGTCGCCGGAAAAGTCATGTCGGGCGTAACGGTGCAGCAAATGATCAGGTCTATTTCTGATGGGTCAATCCCTCTTTTCTTACAAAGCTCCAGTACAGCAGGTGCGGCCATTTCAGAAACTCCTCTGTTTTCTCCTTTTAAAATTCTTCTTTCTTCTACTCCGGTCCGGGTCTTTATCCATTCATCGGAAGTTTCTACCATGGTTTCAAGTTCGGCATTGGTTAATCTATACTCTGGTACATAAGCACCAACGGCCGTGATAGCGGCGGAAATTTTTTGACTCATTTATTTAAAAAATATTTTAGTTGAAGCGATAAAATTACAACATCCTGCCATAAATGGGATGTCTTTTAGTATTGTTTGGCAATTAATCTTTTCGATTAAACTGAATTACTTATTTTTGGCAACTCTAAAAACCAATATGATAGCATATTTATCAGGAAAATATTCTTATAAAACCCCCGCCGTTGTTTACATGGAGGTGCAGGGAGTTGGCTACGAGGTAAACATCACTCTCAATACCTATTCACATATCCAGGCATTGACCGAGGGAAAACTATTTACGTACCTTCAGGTAAAAGAAGATTCGCATACTTTGTTTGGTTTTTTTGATGCCGTGGAAAAGGAAATGTTTGTTCTGCTGATAAGTGTTTCGGGTGTGGGCGCAGCAACTGCGCGTATGATGTTGTCTAATATGAAGCCTTCAGAGATAAGTAATGCCATTGTAATGAGCAACTCGAAATTATTGGAAAACGTAAAAGGAATCGGTAGAAAAACCGCTGAAAGAATCGTGCTTGAATTAAGAGATAAGGTAACTAAATTATCTTCCTCAGTTCCCGGAGTACAGTTCGTGGGCAATACTTTGGAGCAGGATGCGTTAAATGCATTAGTAGCGCTCGGAATTTCGAGGCCGGTAGGAGAACAATCCATTAAAAAAATAATAATTGCTGACCCTTCCATCAACAATCTTGAAGTATTAATAAAAAAAGCGCTGAAAGCTATTTGATAGAAATCTACCTTAATTAAATCGTGGGATGTTCCTTAAAAGAAAATTAGCGCCGAGTAATTTTGGGTGGATAAAGAGTTGTTTCCTGTCAATGATTTTTACCATTGCGGGAGTGTATGGCGCTACGGCACAGGATTCTTCACGCCTTAAAAGCGATACGATGCCCTTCCCCATTCACGATCGCCGGGGAGATTTTATATCGGCCAACCCCTCCATTTATGATTTTCAGCTTCCTTCCAACATCAGAGATTCGGTAGTGTATGACCCCATTACCCAGAACTATATTGTATTTGAAAAAATAGGCGATAAGTATTACAGAACGCCCACTTATTACACGGCTGAAGAGTTCCGGGCATTGCAGGGGCGCAAAGCGGAAACGGAATATTTTAAAAAGCGGGCCAATACGCTCAGTATCCTTAACCGGGGTAGAGTGAAACCCAAACTGAGCATTTACGACAATTTGTTCAACAGGCTTTTTGGTAATGGAAAAATTGATATTCAGCCCCAGGGAAATGTGGACATCACTGCCGGGTACCAGGGGCAAAATATAAAAAACCCTACCTTACCGGAAAGGGCGAGGAGGAACGGAGGCCTTGATTTTAATATGGCGGCACAGTTGAATGTGAACGCCAATATCGGTGATAAATTAAAATTCCCGATAAGCTACAATACGCTCGCCAATTTTGATTTTACTAATCAATTGAAACTGGATTATTCAGGTACCGACGATGAAATTTTAAAACGCTTTGAAGCGGGAAATGTTTCCTTTCCTTCGCGAAGCACTTTAATTCCGGGCGCCCAGTCGTTGTTTGGTATAAAAACGCAATTGCAGTTTGGAAAACTGTTTGTTACGGGCGTGTTGGCCAGCCAGAAATCTCAAAGACAATCGGTGAACCTGCAGGGAGGGGCCGCCGCACAGCAATTTGAATTTAAGGCAGATGATTATGAAGAGAACAGGCATTTTTTACTGGGCCAGTATTTTAAAGAAAATTATAATAAAGTAATGAGCAATCTGCCGGCTGTAAATACCCCCGTGCAGATATTGCGAATGGAAGTGTGGGTAACCAATAGAAACGGTATTACTCGTGATGCAAGGGAAGTGGTAGGTTTAATGGATCTGGGCGAGGCCAATCCATTTCATAATTTTATTGCCACCGGCACCCTTCCGGATAATAATACCAACAATGAATACAGTTCTATTGTCAGTAATCCGAACAGCCGTAATGCCGCACTTATCACCAGCCAGTTAATAGGGTTGGGGCTGAGCCCGGTACAGGATTTTGAAAAAACATTTGCCCGTAAACTGGATTCCACTCAATATATTTATAATCCCAGGGTGGGCTTCCTTTCTCTGAGTCAGCCCCTGCAACCGGATGAGGTATTGGGCGTGGCGTATCAATATTCTTATAATGGAAGAATTTACCAGGTAGGTGAATTTTCGCAGGATGTGCCGCCGGACTCTACATCCAGCAATCAAAAGGTTTTATTTCTGAAATTGCTGAAAGCTACTTCACAGCGTCCTTCGCTTCCCATCTGGAGCTTGATGATGAAAAATGTATATAGTGTGGGATATGGCTCGCTGGACAGGCAGGATTTTAATTTGAATGTGCTGTATGAACAACCGGGTTTGGGGGCAAAAAGGTATCTTCCGTTTGGCGACCTGAACCAGGGAACCCCGGTTTTGACTTTGGTAAACCTGGATCGCCTCAACAATCAGAATGATCCCCAACCGGATGGCGTATTTGATTTTGTGGAAGGCTATACCGTTCTTTCTCAATACAGCAGGGTAATCTTTCCGCTGCTGCAACCGTTCGGGCGCGATATAGCCGCTAAAGTTTTCAGCAATCCCGCAATGGGTGCAGATAGTTTGTATTATCCATTGTACGATTCTATAAAAGCGACGGCACAGCAGCAATTCCCCAACCTCGACCGTTTTCTGTTGAAAGGTTCTGCTAAAACTTCATCTACTTCAGACATCAGTATTGGTTACAACATTCCACCTGGTTCGGTAAAAGTAACTGCCGGCGGCCGGCAGTTGAGTGAGAATATTGACTATACCATCAATTATGATTTGGGAACCATCAAAGTAATTAACCAGGCAATCATTAATGCCGGATTGCCCGTGCAGGTAAATTTTGAAAACAATGCAAGTTTTGGTTTGCAGCAGAAAAGCTACATGGCTTTACGATTCGACTACCTGGCCAAAAATACGGCGAAAGAACAATTGTCGTTGGGCGGCACTATGGTGAGGCTAAGTGAAAGGCCTTTCTTTACAAAAGTAGATTATGGCGAAGATCCTATCCGCAATGCGATGTACGGACTGGATGCCAACTACCGGAGAGATATGCCACGGCTGACCAAGCTTTTGAATAAGCTTCCTTTTTACAGTACCACAGCGCCATCGTCAATCAATGGGTATGGAGAAGTGGCTTTTTTGAAACCCGGCCATGCCCCGCAAATTGGAAGAGGAAGCAATGGCGTTATTTATATTGATAATTTTGAAGGAAGTAAAAGTGATATTGATCTTCGTTTTCCGCCGGTAAGCTGGGTGCTGGCATCCACGCCTTTTGGGGCTACCGATCAAAACGGTACCATTCTTTTTCCAGAGGCCGCTGCAAGCAATAGTCTTGATTATGGTAAAAACAGGGCAAGCATTTCGTGGTACCAGATTGAACCCACTTTGCAGGATCCAAAAAGCATCAACAATCCATTAAAAGGGAATAAGGTGGCTCTCTCAGACCCCCGGGTTCGGGCCATATCGCAGACAGAAATATTTCCGCAGAGGACTAACGATTTTGGACAAAACCAGCTCATCACTTTTGATATTTCGTTTTATCCTAAAGACCGCGGCCCTTATAATTATGACGCTTCTTCTCTTAATGTGAACAGCAATGGAAAATTTATAAACCCTAAAAGCAAATGGGGTGGTTTAATGAGAAACATTGACCAGACAGACTTTGAAACGGCTAATATTGAATACGTTGAATTGTGGATGCAGGATCCTTTTGTACTGAATCCGAACAGTACCGGAGGTAAGTTTTATGTAAACCTGGGAAATATTTCTGAGGATGTTCTTAAAGATTCAAGAAGGTTTTATGAAAACGGATTGCCCACGCCCAATTTACCCGCCCAGGTAGATACTTCCATCTGGGGAGTGGTGCCGCGCAACCCGGTACAGGTAACCAATGCGTTCAGTAATGATCCCAAAGACCGCCCTTTCCAGGATGTGGGCTTTGATGGATTGACGGATAGTGCCGAAGTCGCTTTTCGGAGGAATGATTACCTCAACGTGCTGGCGGCAAATTTTGGAACTTCTTCCAAAGTTTACCAGGATGCATTGGCCGATCCTTCTTCTGATAACTACCAATATTATCGCGGAGATAATCTCGATAAAGAAAGTGCAGGTATCCTTGAGCGTTATAAGAAATTTAATAATCCGCAAGGCAATTCGCCCATAGCCGACAATAATTCGCAGTTTTCTTCCGCGGCCACTTTGTACCCCGACCAGGAGGATGTAAATCGTGATAACACGCTTAATGAAACCGAAGAGTATTTTCAATATAGTATGGACATAAAGCCGCCCACAGATCCGAAGATGATGATCGGGCAAAATTATATTGTTGACAAAAAAGTGGTGGGTGTAAAGCTCGTGGACGGAAATGTTAGAAATGAAACGTGGTATCAATTGAGAATACCGATTGATTCTTACAATAAAAAAGTAGGAAATATTCCCGATTTTAAATCCATTCGCTTTGTCAGGATGTTCTTAACCGATTTTGCAGATAGTGTTACCGTCAGGTTTGGCAAGCTCAGCCTTGTAAGAAATACCTGGAGAAAATTTCAGTTTAAATTAGATTCCACAGGAAATTATTCCAAAACGGATATCAATGATTTTAATGTAGGCGCGGTTAACATTGAAGAAAATGATAAGCGGTTCCCATTGCCGTACCGCACCCCGCGCGACATAGAAAGAGTACAAACGTTAAGCAACAATGGCGTAAATCTTTTACAGAATGAGCAGGCATTGACACTTCAGTTTGAGAATCTGCAGAAGAGTGAGGGCAAAGCAGTTTTTCAAACCTTTGCCAATAAGGACCTTCGCCAGTTTCGTAAATTGGAAATGTACATTCATGCGGAAAAAAATGTGGAAACCACGCTGAATGATAACAGCCTTACCGCAGTGATAAGGATGGGAAGCGATTTTGTAACCAATTATTATGAAGTAAGAATTCCTTTAAAATTAACGCCGCTCAATATTGGGCTCGATCCCAACAGCGATGCGTATAATGATACTTTATGGATCAAAAGCAATAGCCTCGATCTGGACCTTAGCGCATTGACCCAGATTAAAACTTTGAGGAATCTTTCCAGCCTGCCGCTGAATGCTTTGTATTCGCAACCGCAATCTAACGGTCAGACGTACTCGATAATGGGTAATCCGAATCTTGGAGAAATAAAAGGATTTTTAATGGGCGTGGAAAATTCGAATTCGGTTTCGGCAAGTGGCGAATTATGGTTCAATGAATTGCGCTTATCTTCTTTGGATGAAAAAGGCGGCTGGGCCTCACTGGCGAGGGTTGATATGCACCTTGCAGACCTCGGCACTATATCAGTATCGGCTAATACGCACAGCAATGGTTTCGGAACTTTGGAGCAAAGGGTGAATGAAAGATTTAAAGACAATTTTTTACAGTTTGATGCGGCAGCCAATCTTGAATTGGGAAAACTGTTGCCGAAGGGCGCCGCTTTGTCTATTCCTTTTTACGCAAGTATTTCGCAAACGATAAGCACGCCGCAGTATGATCCTTTTGACATGGATATTACGCTGAAACAAAAACTGAGTACCGCTTCAAAAAGCGACCGCGATTCTATCCGCAGAAATGCTGTTGATTTTGCTTCCATAAAAACCATCAGTTTTACCAACGTCCATAAAAACAGAACGGGCAATAAGAAGCCGCAAATATGGGACATTGAAAACCTTGATCTTAGTTACACTTACACAAAAACAGAAGCGCACAATCCTCTGATTGATTATAATAACGTTACCAAACAACGTGGTGGCCTGGGTTACAATTTTGCGCCCCGTCCGAAATTTTTTTAGCCATTTAAAAAATTATTTAAGAAAACAAAAACCCATTGGTTCGATCTTATCAAAGATTTCAATATTAATCCTGTCCCATCTCAGCTTACTTTTAAGGCAGATATTTACAGGCAGTTTGGCGTTATAAAATCCCGCAGCATTGGCGGCGATAAATATTTTACGCCCGAAACCTACGACAAGTATTTCACCTTCGACAGAAATTATATCATGAGGTGGGACTTTACCCATTCTCTCAGTCTTGATTATTCTGCGTTGAATAATGCGAGGATTGATGAGCCTTACGGAAGGTTAGATACCAAAGCCAAGAGAGACACCGTGAAAAGGAATTTCTTTGCGGGCGGAAGAAACACTGTTTTTTCTCAAACGGTGAATCTTTCTTACAATGTTCCACTGAATAAATTTCCATTAACCGATTGGACTACTTTGCGTTTGGGCTACACGGCTAATTATCGCTGGATAGGCGCTTCAAGACTCGCGGTGAATCTTGGAAATTTCCTGGAGAATGGCCAGCAGGAAGAAGCCAACCTTCAACTGGATTTCACCAGATTGTATTCAAAATCGAAATGGCTCCGGGCGTTGGAACAACCACGTCAACCTAAGCAACCTGACAACCCCGCGGATTCTTCAGCAAATAAAAAACCGCAGGCTACTACGCAACCGAAAAAGGATGCGGCCGCTTTGCCTGAAATAAATGGAGTAGCCCGGATATTTGGAAAATTGCTGACGAGCATAAAGTCGGTGAATGCCACGCTTTCGCAAAACAGTAATACGAGATTGCCCGGCTATACAGACAGTACAAAAATGGTAGGAGAAAACTTTAGGAGCATGGCGCCAGGATTTGATTTTATTATGGGTAAACAACCGGATACCAACTGGCTGAACCAAGCCGCCCGCAGGGGATTGATCACAAGGGATTCACTCTTCAATGATTTGTTTGTCCAAAACTTTGATCAGCGAATCTCCATTTCTGCGCAGTTGGAGCCGGTTCGCGATCTTACCATTGATGTAAACCTTGATAAGACTTTTAATAAGAATTATTCAGAAACCTTTAAAGATACCAGCGGCACGGGAGATCATTTTTCGCACCTGAGCCCGTACATAAGAGGCGGATTTAATGTGAGCTATATTGCGCTCAATACTTTGTTTGAAAAATATGATCCCAACAGAGTTTCAGCAACGTTTTTGAAATTCCAGGATTATCGCCAGATACTCTCGAAGAGGTTGGGGGCGCTGAATGAATATAATAAGCAACAGGGAAATCCAACAGGTGGCGATGGCTATGCGCTGGGTTATGGAAGGTATGCCGTAGATGTGCTGGTGCCGGCGTTTCTTGCGGCTTATACCGGGCAGGATCCTACAAAAGTTTCATTAATAAAACAACAGAACAGTAATATTAAGTCCAATCCGTTCAGCGGTATTTTACCCAAACCCAACTGGCGCATAGCGTACAATGGATTAAGCAGGGTGCCGGGCCTGGATAAAATATTCACCAATTTTTCTTTAACGCATGCATATAATGCAAGTGTGGGTATGAACAGTTTTACTTCGGCCTTACTATACCAGGATGTTTCTCATTATAATTATCCTTCTTTTATAGATACGGTTTCCAATAATTACATTCCATTTTTTCTGGTTCCGAATATTACCATACAGGAACAGTTTGCCCCTTTGATTGGTATTGACATGACTTTTACCAACCAATTGAGCTTGAAGTTTGATTATGTAAAACAACGCCAATTGAGCCTGAGCCTTATTGATTACCAGTTGAGCGAGGTGCGGTCCACGGAATATACTTTTGGAGGTGGTTTCCGTAAGCGCGGAATGAAGCTCCCGTTCAAAGTTCCGTTCACTAAAAAAGACAGTAAGAAACTGGACAATGAAATTAATTTCAGGCTCGATTTTCGGGTACGGGATAACGTTACATCCAACAGCAGGCTTGATCAGAACAGCGCTTTTGCTACCAATGGAAGTAAAGAAATTACCATTAGCCCTACCATAGATTATTACATCAGCAATCGCGTAAATATAAAATTGTATTTCGATCAGCGAAGGGTGAATCCGTACATTTCATCCTCGGCGCCCACCGTGGATACCCGTGTAGGAATGCAGGTGAGGATTTCGCTGGCGCAGTAAACGGCTAATTTATTATTCTTCACCTGGCTTCATCAAACCTTTTAGAAAAGAAATTTCTTTGATCTTCATAACAACAACTTACTCTTTCTTCACCGGTTCCGTACAACATGCGGCTTCATCATTGGCGCCTCCTGCCCGACGAAGTCTTGTTTGTTGGCTGAAGAGCTTCGCTTGTCAGGTTAAATTTTTTGATTTTGAAGAAGAAGCTCTTATTTTTTTTACAGACTTGCGGTCAGCACTTTTTGCTTTATAGTCTTGAATAAACTTACTTATTTCTTTTCTTTCTTTGTCTGTCAAAGGTTTGCTTTGAATAATAAAGTCAACGCCTTCTGGTTCTTTTATGTATCCCATTGTCTTAGCTTTTAAAATATTTATTAATTAAAATTTGAGCTGGTTTTGTCGGAATAATCATTCTTTGTCCACCAAGCATATAAGCTCCTAATGTTTTTTCATAATGGTGTATAAGTTTAGTTTTTGCATCGAATGCGACGAAACCATCAAAACCTTTTTGAAAAGAAACCTTGCAAGCGTAGGCTACTAAGTTTCCAGCAACGCCTTCGTAAAGTTTATTTTTGCCAATGTTAAAAGGTGCACTTTCAACCAATCCCATGAACACATGGTCCGCTTCAATCGTCAAGCTTAACAAGCCTTGAATAATATTTGGATTATTACTAATTGTCAGCTTGTAAACTTCTTTTGCATTATTGTTAGATTCAATTTTCCAATTGAAAGACCAACCGTTTTTCTTTGTTATTTGCTTAAGATCGGCTTTTGTGAACACGCTAACTTCTGTTGGAAAACTATCTCCCGAAATTGTATTTTGAATAGAATTTGTAATTCTGTCAATTATAAAATTAAGTTCTATTCTTTTTTGTTTTTTCACTCAACGAATTTACGAAATGCTGAGGTCGTCAGCAAATTATCTGTTTGTAGTTTAGAGTGTCAAATCGCATTTCTTCCAATGCGTTAATTTTATATTATAACCCGCTATTTCCTCAAAAAAAATTACATCAACATAATAACAGCTTACAATTTCTTCGCCAGTTCCGTCCAACATGAGACTTTATCGTTGGTGCTTCGCTCCCAGGCGATGCCTTATTTGTTACGCGCGACTTTGCGCGAAGGCTTCACCCACGGATGAACTTAGTCTATCAGCAATCGCGTAAATATAAAATTGTATTTCGATCAGCGAAGGGTGAATCCGTACATTTCATCCTCGGCGCCCACCGTGGATACCCGTGTAGGAATGCAGGTGAGGATTTCGCTGGC
>JBDSOE010000202.1:0-5412 GCA_039915005.1 Ginsengibacter sp. | reverse complement strand
TCTTCAGGCGTAGCAATCACTCCTTTATTAAAATCTTTTGTAGTAATTGCAGCTACAGATCCTGTGGCATCTTTTTTTAGAACAGTTCCATAGCCCACCACCACTACATCTGTAAGCGCTTGGGTAGAACTTACCAAAGTAACCATCACATTGGAGGCAGTAGAAATATCTACTTTTTGGGTTGCTGAACCGACGTAGCTGATTTCAAGATGTTTTGCATTTGAGGGAACGTTGATAGAAAAAGTTCCATCACTCCCTGTCCGTACCCCGGTTTTTTGCCCCACGACTATAACAGAGGCATCAATTAAAGGAGTTCCGTTTTGTAAGAGTACCGTTCCGGTAATGGTTCGTTGTTGGGCTATTGATTGCAAAAAACAGAATAGCACCATAATGCCACTTAGTAGCAGTTTTCGTTTCATAAATCAAGTTGTTAATATAAATGTTAATAAAAACTAAAAAGTGAATCTACATATAAATGATATAAAAATCCTCTTTTTTTTTTTAATTATATGGAAATATTCTGAATCCTTTAACAAATAGAGATCTGTATGTCTCTCACCTCTAATGGGTTAAGTATTATCCCTCACTTTATAAAAGATTGATTTTATTTTACAGTAAAAATTAAGATATTCCGTTTTTCGTAAAAAAATGGGGAGGCAGGTCCTTTTTGGACGAATTCTAAATGATTTATGGCAAATTTCATAAAACAGTTTAAATTTAATGAAGTTACTTACGCAAGTATTTTCCGATAGTATTCTTTTCCTTTTCACTCTATAATAATGATTACCATGTACAGATTTTTCCGGTTTCGTTATATCTGTTTCCTGTTGATCTTTTTTATAACTCATACGGCTGCATTGCCGTCCGATCCTTTTTATCTTCAGCATTACGATAACCGTAACGGTCTTTCCAACAGCGCTATTAATACGCTTTTCAATGATGCGGATAATATTTTGTGTGTAGCTACCTGGGATGGATTGAATATGTATGATGGCACTTCTTTCCATGTATTTAATTATAGTAAAGACAATGACTATAAAAGTATAGGCAGTAATGTAATTCAAAATATCACCGAAGATAAACGCGGCAATATCTGGATCAGTACCATCGGGGGGATTTCGCGATATGAAAAACGAACACGAAAATTTTATAACTATTTTTATAATCAATACCAACCCGGCAAAGTAAGTGAGCAGGAATATGCAATTGCAGTAGATGCTTCAGGAATTGTTTATAGTCTTAGTCAGAAAAAAGGACTAAGTTATTACGACACAGAATCGAATTCTTTTAAAAAATGCAAACTCTCTCAACAACATTCAAAAATAAATAAACTCGCTTTTGATGAAGCCAACCATTTATGGATATTAAACAGCAAAGGCCAATTAGATGTTTTTACCGGTAATAAAAATAATTTATCCTTACTACAAACTTTCCAGGAAAAAGAGAACATAATCAATTTCTTTATCATTAAAAACGATGTTTTTTTTACTACAACCGATGATGAATTATTCTCAGTAAACACCCGTACATTGATTCAGAAACAGGTAATGCAAATGCCGCATAGCCTGAGTACTATGGCCTTTTACCAGGATCACTACCTGCTGGCATGGGCTTCCAAAGGATATAGCGTATTTGATAATAATTTTCTTCCCTCTCCATTTATTGCTTCCGAAACCAGGCAAATGCAGGACATAAAAATCACTTCGTGGGCACTGGGCACTGAGGATATTTTGTGGTATGGAACGGATGGCAATGGCATTATTGAATTATATCCCAAAACAAAATCTTTTGGCACCGTTACCACTTCGGATAAGGGGATGCCATACAACAAATCGGTAAGGGCTTTTTGTGAAGAAAATGGAAATTTATGGGTGGGCACAAAGGGAAGCGGTATTATCCGGATGCAAAACTTTTGGTTTGCCGAAAATAGCAATAGAAAGAAACACTATTTTCAGGCACCGGCAGATCTTGATAATAACGCAGTCTATGCTTTAAAAAAAGGAGAGGATGATCTTATTTATATTGGTACCGATGCTAAAGGCATCGGTGTGTATGATCTGAAAAATAAAAGATTCAATAAATGGTCTTCCATAAAAGGATACGATGCCTGGCCGGAGTTTGGATCTGTGTATGCGATCTTTCAGGATAGGGACCATTCAATTTGGCTGGGCACCAGCGGTTATGGGTTGATACATCTGAAAATTAATAAAGATCAAAGGGGAAATCTCTCCATATCTTTTTTAGAAAAATTTACTTTTAATAACAACAATTCGGGACCTGCCAATGATATTATTTATTCTCTCACTGCCGGTGATGAAAATCACTTATGGATTGGTTGCCGGTATGGCGGGCTTAGTTTACTAAATAAAAAAACAAAAAAATTTAAGAACTTCAAAGCATTTACTTACGAGGGAAGTTTGTCTAATAATGATGTACTTTCTGTATTTAAAGATAGTCACAACAGAATCTGGATCGGTACCAGCTATGGACTTAATATGATCAACAGCAGTGATGCTTTGCAGGCAGAGCCTGTGTTTAAAAAATTAACAACGGCAAATGGATTGCCTAATAACACTATTCATGCAATTGAAGAAGACAGGTCGCAACAAATTTGGGTAAGTACCAATAAAGGCCTTGCGAAAGTAGATCCCGTGGATCTCAAAATATCTTATTACAAGCAATCAGACGGGTTGCAAAGCAATGAGTTTTGTGATGGAGCTGTGTGGAAAGACAGCCGGGACAATTTATTTTTCGGCGGCACGTATGGCTTCAATAATTTTTTGCCACAGAACATTCACAAATCCAACTGGCTTCCCAATTTATGTGTCTCGGGTATTTCAATAGGTGGTAAATCTGTGGAAGAAAATGGCTTTATAGTTTTGAATGCTGAAGGCAACCCACCTCTGGATTATTCCATTAACCGGAAGGATAATTTTTTTGAACTTACGGTAAACGCGCTTAGTTTTTTGAATGCTGATAAATGCGAATATGCTTATTTTTTAGAGGGGTACGACAAAGCATGGCATTTTGCAGGCGCTACCGGGAAGATTATGTACAGCAATATCTTGCCGGGCAATTATACTTTGAAGATCAAGTGGAGCAACGGCGATGGAATCTGGACAAAAGAGATGCCTTTGTTGTCTGCAGAAGTGAAGCAATATTTCTGGCTTTCTCCTTATGCATTTTTAGTTTACGCGTTATTATTGTCAACAATAATTTATACCCTTTACCGGTACAGGAAAAATAAACGGGAAATAAAATACCAGTTGGAAGTAGAACATTTGATGCGCACAAAAGAAGAGGAGATACACCAAAACCGGTTGGGATTTTTTACCAATATTGCCCATGAATTACAAACGCCTCTCACCCTCATTATGGGTGCTACAGAGCGGTTTTTAGATAAGCCTTCCCATACCAAACCCAATAAAGAACGGTCTTATTTTTTATCCTTAATTTATCAGCAGGCGTCCAAACTTACTTACCTCGTGCATCAACTATTAGAATTCAGAAAAGTGGAAGAAGGTTTTTTTGAAAATCAATACAGCTATTTAGACATAACTGAATTATTGGGCAATCTTGCTGAACCCTTTATGGCTTTGAGCGAAAAAAATGAGGTCCAGTATGAGATTGACATTCATTCCGGAATGATCGGATTGGTGGATAAGGACAAAGTGGAGAAAATAATTTTTAATCTTTTATCCAATGCATTCAAATATTCGGGTAAAAATGAACAAATAATTTTTACTGCGAATGAAAATAGGAAACTTAGAGAATTGGAGATATCGGTTACTAATTCCGGTATTGACCTGCCACCGGAACAACTCAACCAGTTGTTTGATAAATTTTACGTGGTTTCTAAAAACAAGGGAAGATCAGATAAATTTGGAACCGGCATCGGCCTTGCTTTTACCAGGCAATTGGTTACGATGTTGAATGGGAAAATACAGGCATCCTGTGAAAATGGCTGGATATCTTTTAAAGTATTTCTGCCTTTGCAATCCGGCAATGAGAAGGTAGAAGTGAATAAACAGGTCATCAGTGATGAACCTTCTTTTTTATACCAAACTATTACTACCTATAACGAAATGGAGTATCCGGTTTCTACCAAAGAAAATAATAAGGATGCAATCCTGGAAGATCTGTTAGACCAGGATAAAAAAAATATACTGGTGGTGGAAGATGATCCTGAGATCCGCTTTTTATTAAAAGATATTTTAAAAGAAGACTACATTGTTTATGAAGCAGCTGACGGCCGTGAAGCGCTGAACCTGATTGATAAAATATTACCGGATATTATTGTTTGCGATGTAATGATGCCCCAGATGAATGGATTGGAATTTTGCAATAAAATAAAAAACAATATAGCAACCTGCCAGGTTCCTTTTATTTTACTTACGGCAAGAGGAAGCGAAGAGCATCGTATCGAAGGGTATGAAGCAGGCGCTGATGCTTATATTCCTAAACCATTTAATACGACACATCTGAAGGTTAGAATCCGGAAACTGTTGGAATATCATCAAAAATTGCATGATATTTTTCAAAGTAATTCATCGGCAGATTTATTGAATGAAGCCGATATGCCGGATAGCGATAAATTATTTTTAACCAAATTAGTAAAGGTAATTGAAGACAACCTGGAAGATGTGGAATTGAATGCAGTTTTCCTGGAGAAAGAATTTTGCATGAGCAAAATGCAATTATACCGTAAATTAAAAACCCTTACCGGAATGACACCGGGAGAATTTATAAAAAATCTCCGGTTAAAAGAAACTGCCCGTTTATTGACCACAACTAATTTTAATGTGTCAGAAATATTTTTGAGAACAGGATTTAACAATCAATCCTATTTTTTCAGGGAGTTTAAGAAAATGTATAATTGTGCCCCTAATGAATACAGAGAGAAAAATACGGTTAGGAAATAGTTTTTTATTTTTATTGCCATTGAAAAAAACAGGAATTCCAATTATTTGTTTGTTTGCTGTGAAAATCATCTTTTTCCACAAAAATGTTACAATAGTACAGTGAAATGTAACTATGGTGTACCCGCCCGCCAGTTGTAAAAGGTAGTTTTATCCCCTCAATTGGTCAATATGTTTAAACCACGATTGTTCCATTTTTCTTTTACTAAAGCTGCGCTTGTTGCTTTTTCCATTTGTCAGATTTTTTCCGGAAATTGTTTAGCCCAGAATACTTCTTTGCGTTTACAAACCGCAGGTGATACACTTAACGGTTTTTATGTAAATGTGTATGAAGGGAATCAATTGAGAATTACACGGTCAGAAGAATTTTCTATAAAACTATTCAACCTAGACCTCAGTACTACTGCCACCATCGATTCATGGAAAGGTGAAAAATGGACAGGAAATGATACGCTTATTACCCTTACAAGGAATTCTTATATAAAGGAGTTTG
>JBDSOE010000176.1:0-7031 GCA_039915005.1 Ginsengibacter sp. | reverse complement strand
GCGCTTCAGAAAAATGATATTAATCCAAATTGTGTAACCCTTTTACCATCCGAAAGAGAGGCGGTAAAAGAATTGTTTACGGCTACCCGTTATGTAGACGTGATCATTCCACGCGGCTCTGATGGCCTTATCCGTTATGTACGCGAGAACAGCCGGGTGCCGGTAATAGAAACGGGCGCAGGAGTTTGCCATATTTATATAGAGAAAGAAGCTGACTTAAAAAAAGCGGTTGACATTGTTGTTAATGCAAAAGTTTCCCGGCCGTCAGTATGCAATGCTGTGGATGCCATTTTAGTAGATGAAGAGATCGCCCCTGAATTCCTGGAGAAATTGAAGCCGGGAATGGATAAATACCATGTGGAAATATTTGCAGATAAAAAAGCTTACCGGTTATTAAAAGGGTATCCAAACCTGGCAGTAGCAACGGCTGAAGATTTTGGCCGTGAATTTTTAAGCCTTAAATGTGCCATAAAGATTGTGAAAGATACAGACGAGGCTTTGCAGCATATTCAAAAATATTCTACCAAACACTCGGAAGCCATTGTTTCGGAAAATAAAAAACAATGCGCCCGGTTTTTAAAAGAAGTAGATGCAGCAGCCGTTTACTCCAATGCATCTACCCGCTTCACGGATGGTGAAGAATTTGGCCTTGGAGCAGAGATTGGAATTTCAACTCAAAAACTCCATGCACGCGGGCCATTTGCTTTGGAGAAATTAGTTACAGAAAAGTGGGTGATAAAAGGCGATGGACAAATAAGGGAGTAGTGTATTTTATTTCGGCAGAAGCAGCATTAACGTGTAAATTTTTTTTACGAGAAGGCACCTAAAAATATAGTGGTAACCTTGTGTCAGGAACAACAAAAAACCTTGACAAGTAAAATCTAAATTAACCTCAAAATCTGTCAGGTAATTTTAGGAGGGGGCAGAATTGCCTCCCGGGTTATATTTTTTTGTTTCTTATTATTTCTTTTGCGGGGTATCGCGTAAATAATTACATTGAAGTGAATCATTCAATTTTTAAAAATGAAAACCTTTGCGGATAAAATAATTTCTTTTAATAAAAAAGTAGATTTTAAGGGTACGTTGCCAAAAGGTATTAGCATCATGAATCCCTTTAAAGAGGATAAACAGCCATTGCTGATTTCTTCTGTGTTTTACAAAAAATATTATGACGATTTTGAAAAACGATACCTGATTGTAGGCATCAATCCCGGCAGATTTGGAGCGGGTGTTACGGGCGTTCCTTTCACAGACACTAAAAGATTACTCAACGAATGCGGATTGGAGTTTGCGGGGAAAGCCACTCATGAACCTTCGGCCACTTTTGTTTATGAAGTGATCCATGCTTTTGGCGGCGCCGAAAAATTTTACAAAAAGTTTTATATCCAATCCATCTGCCCGCTTGGGTTTACTGCCACCAACGATAAAGGCAGAGAAGTGAATTATAATTATTACGATAGCAAAGAACTTACTGAATCGGTTTATGATTTTATGATTGACAATATCCACAAGCAAATAAAACTGGGTATTGACAGGGATATTGTTTTTTGTTTTGGTACCGGCAAGAATGAAAAGTTTATAAAAAAAATAAACGAACAATATCACTTCTTTAAAAAGATCATTCCGCTGGAACATCCCCGGTATATTATGCAATACAAATTCAACTCAAGGCAGCAGTATGTTGAAAAATATTTGAAGGCGTTTGAAGAAGCCCGTTGATAGGCGGTATTAATTTATGGCATACTTCCTTTTCCTACGCCATTGATAAAAGATTCCAAAAAGAAGGATCAGCAATATGGGTAAAGCCAGGTTTATAATTTGCCAGGTAGTTCTTTGCTCGCCCGTCTTTTTAGGATCCAGGAGGCGGAGCGTATAATCTTTTGATCTTGCCTCGCTGAGGCCCGCATCATTGATTAAATATTCTATACAATTTTCAACGAATTGTTTATTGGCAAACTGGTATTCATACTGGCTTCCGACGGTATAGGAATTAACTCCCATTGGCAGAGGCTGTCCCTTCATCATTCCATTTAAAACCATATCTCCGTCGGAGACGATGATCATTTTATTATCCGCAGGGCTTTCGGTTAAAAAAGAGCTTCCATACTTTTCCAATGAATCCATAGTGGCCTGGCTGGTACGGTTTTTAAATAAAGAATTGAATTTACCTTCCAGTAAAACGCCGGCGGCAATCCCTTTTTTATTATAAGCCGCATCCACAGGGGCATTCCTGTTTTCTTCACCACTTATTAATGCAGGCGTTTCAATGGTTCTCGAATTATCGGACGAGCTTAATAGAATTGTTTTCTTTATTCCCGGGGCGCTTACTGTATCCATAGAGTTTACAAATTTGCCCGCCACAAGCCCTACATTTTTATTGATAACGCTGTTTTGTTTTGATTCAAATAAAGGGAAATAATTCCATTTCAAAAATTCAAACTGATCTTTCCCTCCTCCGGCCGCAGCATCCCTCCGGGCGTTCACATTAAAGGGTAGATAGTCGCATTGAAGATCCATGAGCAAATCGGGATTGATGCGTACCCCATATTTAAAAAACAAATCTTCCAGGAGAAGGCCACGGTCGTAAGCAACTACCTGGTTTTTTATTTGCAGGCTATCCATTTCCGCTTCCAGCCTGTCTATAAAACAAAGAATTTTTCCTCCATGCATTACGTACTGATCAATTTTTAATTTTTCTTCTTCTGAAAAACGGAGGGTTGGTTTTACTATCATCAATAGTTTAAACGTGTCGGGCACCACGGGTTCTTTGGTCAGATCCATGGTGAAAACCGTGTAATTTTTTGTGAGAACATTTTCTACAAGATCGTATGTTTCGGCACCAACGGGCTCTCCATTACCTATGGCATAGGCAATCATAGGTTTTTTGTTCTCTGTTATTTTTTCAATGGCATCAGCAAATTTAAATTCAAGTAATGCTTCTGCACCGTTCAATTCCTGCTGCGAAATAGCCTGTGGGCCTGAATATAAATTTACGGCCTGCATTTTATCTTTATAATAAACGATAGCGGCGGGATAAATATATTGAGATTGCTCTCCGGCTTTTAACTGCACTTTTAAATTAATGGGAATAAGGCCAAGGGACGAAAGAGTATCTGCATACGTTCTTTCATTCCCTGGCATTTTATCATCGGCTGAAATTATTTTATAATGAATATTACCGTTTGCGTATTCATTAAATTCCTGCAGAAGTTCCTGTGCTGAGGTTGATAATTTCTTAAACCCCGAAGGAAGATCTCCTTTCAAAAAAATGGCAACCTCTATCTTGCTGTCTGTATTTTTTAAAATCTTTTTTACAGGGTTAGAAATGGTAAATCTTTTTTCATTAGTAAGATCAATTCGTTGATGAAAAACGTATGCCAGGAAATTAACGGCAATTGTTACCATGAGTACAATAAGCCACCACCAGTTTTTATTAGAAGAAGATTTCATTTTGATGGCTCCTGTTTTTTATTTAATTTTTTTTGTGTGCCAAAAAGAAAAAGAAAAATGATACTGAAAAAATAAATAATATCGCGTGTGTCTATTACTCCGCGGCTGATGCTGCGGTAATGAAAATCAATTCCCATCATTTCAATGTAATAGTCTGCATTGCCCGAGAATACAGGCAGTTTGCTGATAGCGCTAAATCCGAAATATAAAATAAGGCAGGCAAATGCGCTGAGTAAAAAGGCAATTACCGCATTGGAAGTTAAGCTGGAACACCAGATACTGATGGCTGCAAAAACTGACGCTAAAAGAAATAAACCTATGTAAGATCCTGTGATGCCGCCTCCATCTATGCCGCCAGACGCGGACAAAGAATGAATGGTGATGATGTATAAAAAAGTAGGGATTAATGCGATTATTATTACCAAAACAATGGCGGTGTATTTGCCTAAAATAATTTGCCAGGCCGTAAGGGGACGGGTTTTCAAAGTTTCGAAAGTGCCGGTTTTAAATTCGTCACTAAAACTTCTCATGGACAGGGCCGGGATTAAAAAAATAAAAACCCATGGCGCCAGGTCAAAAAATGCATCAAGGGTGGCATATCCGAAATCAAAAAGGTTGCTGTCTTTTAAAATGAACAGATAAAGCGCATTCACCACCAGGAATAAAATGATGGTAATATAACCGGTGAGGCTGCTGAAAAACTGGTTTAATTCTTTTTTTGCAATTGGGATCATAAGAGATAAGACGAAGGTAAGCGATGAAAATAATTAAAAATTTTTTGATAAATAAGATTCAATTGTCTTTAATGCAAAATAGCATATTATGGTAACCAAAATTTTTGTTTATTCTTATTTACGGTGAAAGAAATTTTCGTTATTGCATTCCCTTTGTCTTTTGTATTACGCTGTTATAAAACAAAGTTTACGTTAATGCGATAATTTCTTTTTTATGAAGCAGCGTTTTTAACAAAGTGTTTGTCTTTGATTCGAATAAGGCGATTCCAATATCTTCCTCTTATTTATACATTTCTGCTATTTATTATCTTTTGAAATTTTTTTGAAAAGCAATCTTTCAAAAGGTTTATTTATAAATATTACCTAAACAAACTGCAAGTATTACCTAAACAAACTGCAAGGCCCCTGTAAAAAAGGGGTTTTTTTGTGCAAAGACATGACTGGATTAATTATCCATAAAAAATAACGAGGTTGTTTCCATTAGAAACAACCTCGTTGCTTGCAAGCCTAAAAAGATTACACCCCAAAACTTTCTCCGCAACCACAACTCCTACTGGCGTTGGGATTGTTGAAATAAAATCCTTTACCGTTTAAACCATCACTAAATTCCAAAGTAGTATTTACGAGATACAAAAAACTTTTGAGGTCGGTAACCAGTTTTACACCCTTATCCTCAAATTCCTGGTCCATCGGTTTTCTTTCATTATCAAAATCCATTTTATAGCTGAGGCCGCTACAACCGCCACTTACCACACTTACCCTCACAAAGTAATCGGCTAAGGAAAGCTGGGCTTCCTCCATTAATTGGGTTACCCTCGATTTTGCTTTATCACTTATGTAAATCATGTTTTTTATTTATTTGCTTTTGCTATTTTTTTTATTATCCAACGCTGTGCCGTTTTCAATTTTTCGCATTACTAATGGCATAGTGTCAGTTTAAAAAACCGGCGTGATACGCATTTTCTTTTTCCTCACTTTCGGTTGGGACGCTTCTCATTTTCATTACTGTTTCGCTTACCTGTTTTATGGCGTAATCAATTTCTTCTTCTGTAGTAAAACGACCTAAACTAAACCGTATTGCTGCTTTTGCCAGATTGTCTTCCACACCAAGCGCTTTTAAAACATAAGATGGCTCCAACGTAGCTGAAGTACAGGCAGAACCAGAACTCACGGCAATATTTTTACTAAACCCGGACAATAACCCTTCACTTTCTACATTCTTAAAACTAAGGTTACAAACATTGGGCAAACGTTGCTCCGTATTTCCATTTACAAAGACACCTTCCATTTTTAAGAGATTGGATTCCAGTTTATCGCGCAAATTTTTTATTCGTTGTGAATGCTTGGGCATTTCAATTCTGCAAAGTTCACAGGCTTTTCCAAAACCCACAATGCCCGGAACATTTAAGGTTCCGCTACGCATTCCTCTTTCATGTCCGCCACCGTCTATTTGTGCGGTTACCCTTACCCTTGGGCTTTTGCGTCGTATGTAGAGTGCGCCAATGCCCTTTGGCCCATATATTTTATGCGCTGAAAAAGACATCAGGTCTATGCCATCTTTTATTACATTCACCGGAATTCTTCCAACGGCCTGGGTGGCATCCGTAAAAAAAAGGACTCCATGTTTTTTTGCAAGGGCGCTTATTTCTTGTATGGGCTGTATCACCCCAATCTCGTTATTTGCGTACATGATGGAGATTAATATAGTATCAGGCCTTATTGCTTTTTCCAATTCCCTTAAATCAATTAATCCATCCTTTTTTACAGTAAGATAAGTAATATTACTGCCCAACTTTTCAAGGTGTGTGCAGGTATCTAATACCGCCTTATGTTCCGTAATCACGGTAATTATGTGATTGCCTTTTGCGGCGTACATTTCGGAAACGCCTTTCAATGCAAGGTTATCAGCCTCAGTAGCGCCTGAAGTAAAAATGATTTCTTTGGGTTCCGCGCCTACCAATTTCGCCACTTGTTCCCGTGCATACTCTACGGCTTCTTCTGCTTCCCATCCAAAAGAATGGCTGCGACTGGCTGCATTACCAAAATGCTTTAGAAAGTAGGGAGACATGTCTTCCAATACCCTTTCATCCATTGGCGTGGTGGCATTGTAATCCAGATATACAGGTAAGTTCAGCATTTACATTCAATACGTTTACTCACAAATTTAAACTAAAACGTGGTAAGAGAAAGGTTATACTTTGCGCAGCTAAAATTTATAAAGGACACGAAAAACTGTAAAAAATGCAAAGATTATCCCTTGGCTTACTGATTTTTTTCTTTGTGTATCTTTGAATCTATTATTTTTCGTAGTAATCATTCTACCTTATTCCTCTTATTTTATTTAAATTCTTATGAAAAAAATTGAGCACATCGGAATTGCAGTAAAGGAACTGTCTGTATCTATTCCTCTTTTTGAAAAATTATTAAACACGGTTTGTTATAAAACTGAAATGGTAGAAAGCGAACAGGTAAATACTGCTTTTTTTCAAACAGGAGAAAGTAAAATTGAATTGGTGGAAGCGTGCGCGCCCGGCAGTGTGATCCATTCATTTATAGAAAAAAAAGGAGAAGGGGTTCACCACATTGCGTTTGAAGTAAATGATATGGAAACTGAGATGAAGCGTTTGAAAAAGGAAGGATTTGTTTTTATTAATGAAAAGCCTAAGGAAGGTGCGGATAATAAAATAGTTTGTTTTCTTCATCCCAAACAAACTAACGGAGTTCTGATAGAATTAGTAGCGAACCGGTAAGGAGTTGTGTCGTTGCGCTCTGTGCAAAAGTGCGATTGAAAACCGAGAGGAAAGAAAATTTAATTGTTGCATAATTGTAATTGCTCACTTACTTTTT
>JBDSOE010000169.1:0-7360 GCA_039915005.1 Ginsengibacter sp. | reverse complement strand
TGCAAATGGTATTGAACAAAATAATAAAAAGCAATGACATCATAATGAGGCTGCGAAGGAGTTACCAGCTTTTGAATGGCAGATTCGTTGTAGGTGGAATGGGCTTTCCATTTGGTGAAATCCGGTGTTTTATATTTATCGCGCAGGTAAGAAAAAGCCGCATAAGGAACCAGCCATTCGCGGTTCAAAACGAAAAACTCAAAATAACCAAGATCTTTTTTTAATTCACTTTTCCCGGCTTCATATAATTCTTTTAAGACAGAAATTTTAACTTTCATTACCTGCTCATAATCAAAAGCCGAAAGTTCATTTAATTGCTTTTGCTTTTTCTTGAGTGGCTTCAACACAGAAGAAAATTCTTCGCCCGCCACCTTTTCAAGATTGATATATAAAGGATGCAAGGCAAAAGCAGAAATGGCTGCATAAGGATAAGAATCACGTCGATTGTGATGCGCGGTGGTATCGTTGACGGGCAAAAGTTGGATGAGTTTCAGTCCTGTTTTTTTTGCCCAGTCAATCAGTAAGGTAATGTCGGCAAACTCTCCCACGCCAAAACTTTTTTTCGAGCGCAGACTAAATACAGGAATAGAAACCCCCGCCCCTCGCCACAAAGCCGTTTCATAATTTACAAATCCATCGTGCAAAACAGTAAGGCCGTTATCATTTTCACTTCTTTGCAAAATGCGGTTTTCACCACTTTCAAAGCACACAAATTCTTTGTTATCCACCTGGTAGATTCCGTATTTATAAGTAGCGGGCCATTCATTTTCTTCCAAATGAATTTGTGCAATGAACCAATTATTTTTAGGAGATAATAAAATGGGATCTTGCGTATCCCAGTTTTTCAGATTGTTGGTAGAGCCGCACAAACAAATGGTTTCGCCTGGTTTCAGCAAAGGCGCTTTTACCCTAAACTGATGCGTAATTTTCTTGGGGATTGAGGTTTTAAATTTAGTAACCGCAGGCAACAATACCTTGCTGAAGGCGCTCGTGAAAAAAACATTGCCCAGGTCGCCGGTAGCATTCCATGTATCAATGAGGGTGTAATTTTTCCTTTTAGTAAATGACACATCAAGAAAACGATTTTCTTCGCCGTCAAAAATTTCAGTGCCGTCAATGTCCTTGAGTATATATTTATAATGAATGACATCGTCAAAATCTTCAGGAAACTGAACAGAAACGCGCCAGAAATCTTCATTAAAATAAGAAAGGCCCAATGCCTTTGACGCATCATTATCACCGAGGTATTCATTATTCCCGCAAATAAAAAGAGTTTGTCCGTAACGGGTATGGTATCTGAGATAGAATTGAATCGTCATTTATTAAGCATTTAAAAAATAAACAAAAAACCAAACCATAATATGAATACTTCGGTCTTTAATTTTCTTTGTACAGATTTAAAATACAGCCTTTGAAGAAAATTTAATTTTTGCCCGGTTACCGAAGCGAATTCTTTGGCCGATAAATGTATAAAAACGGATACTTTTAAATAATCGCTTTGGGTAACGTTGCCATATTCCGCTGCAGAAGGGGATGAGTGAATAACAAAAGCCGCCAAACTATTTTGACAAAAAATAAACAGCTTGGTAAAAATGATCCCAAACGCTTTTGTTTTTTTCAGTGACATAAATTGTAATTAGGCTGTAGGGTAAATATAGATTGTAAACTATTGCAAATGTATTTTTTAAAAATCAAAGAGGTATAAAAAAAGAGGCCCTCTTAAAAGGCAGGCTTTTTTAATTGAGGATTGAAGATTGCGGGGTGAGGATCAGAAATTTTTCTACCTACGCTGGAATCTTTTCTTCATGTGTTGAGGCCTTGGTGATATACTTGCAGGCTTGGAATATGAAGCATCTATCAATTCTCAATTCTCCTCATCCCTCAATAAAAAACGTTAGCCTATTGTTTCTACGAGATTTCTTTTTGAGGCTTGTAAGTAATTCTTTAAAAATTATTGTCCTTATTATAAAGGGCAACTATTTCCCCTAACAATACGGACAGTATGGACAACCAGATATTTTTATTATTAGCAGCCCGAAGCCTGAGTGGAGAAGCCACAGAGGAGGATGTGAAAGAACTTGAGAAATTCTTTGAGGAAGATCATTTGTATAAGCAAAAGTTTGACCTCTTCACAGCTCATTGGGAAGATAAAAATAGTATCAGGACAGATATTGATGCGGCATTAGAAAAAATAATTTTACAAATAGAAAAAGATAAAAACCAGGATGAAGAGATAAATAAGATTCCCTGGGCGGGAGAAAAACCATGGTCTATGAAGTTCCTGAAAATGTTATCAAAAGTGGCCGCCATCTTAATCTTGTGTACAGCAAGTGCATACTTCATTTATACGAAAGCGAAGCCCAAACTTTCCTTTGCCACAGCTACTCATAAAGGAATAGACTGGCGTATAAAGCAAACGCCTAAGGGAACCAGGTCAACTATTATTCTTGCGGATGGCACCAAAGTAATATTGAATGCTGATAGCAAACTTCAATTTCCACAAAACTTTTCAGGAGGTACCAGGGAGGTATATTTGACCGGAGAAGCATTTTTTGATGTAACTCATAACGCCAAAAAACCTTTCATTATTCATACAGATAAGATGAACATTAAAGTATTGGGTACCGAATTTAATGTAAGATCTTATCCGCAGGATTCATCTTATGAAACTACCCTGATACGTGGATCTATAGAAGTTACTTTAAAAGACAGACCTTCCGACCGGATCATTTTAAAGCCAAAAGAAAAACTAATAGTGGCTAATTTATCCCCTGAGGAGGAGATACCGGATCAGCAGTCATTATCACCGCTCCACTCCCAATTGCTGGTAACCAATCTGCATTATATTTCTAAAACCAGTAGCGATGTAGTTGAAACTTCCTGGGTGGCTAACAAACTTGTTTTCCAGGATCAGAGTTTTGGAAGCCTGGCCATAGATATGGGGCGCAAGTATGCCGTGAATATTGAATTTATCAATGAAGAGATAAAGAAATATAGGTTCACCGGCATTTTTGAAAAGGAAACTATTAAAGAAGCGTTGAACGCCTTGCAACTGACAGAAAAATTTAATTATAAAATCGCGGACTCCACGGTTTACATTTTTAACCACTAAATCTAAAAACGGATGTGTATGAAAATAATAGATACTTAATGAAATCGGGAAATGCTGGCGGCATTCCCCGATAAAAGTCAAAAACAGAAACTGCATTATTGTGATCTCCTTAAGGGAGGAGATCACCTTTATTTAACTTTCAAATTTAAAGTTATGAAATCTTTCAAACACCCAGGAGGTGTATTTGTAAAACAATACCTTATTAAGTACTTAGTTATTATGAAACTTACATGTATTCTCATTTTGATCTCTTGTTTGCAGGTAAGCGCAAATGGCTATTCGCAAACAGTTACGCTTAATCTGAAATCGGTAGATCTAAGAAAAGCGCTGACTGTAATTGAGAAAAGCACCAGCTACCGTTTTCTTTATAGTGAACGAAAACTTGATGACAATAAGAAGGTCAACATCAACGTAACCAATGCCGGAATATCCGTAGTGATGGAGCAGCTATTGGCCGGTACCCATCTTACTTACAAGGAACTGGGCAACAGCCTGATTGTAATAACGCGGGAAGATGAAATAGTACAAAACATCATGGTAAGCGGGGAAGTAACGGATGAAAGTGGGAAAGCGCTTCAGGGCGTTTCGGTATTGATAAAAGGAAGTTCCTTCGGTACTAATACGAATGCAAGCGGGCAGTTTTCCATTGATGTTCCGGACAACTCTTCGCAGGTGCTTGTCTTTTCTTATGTAGGAATGGAAACACAGGAAGTAAACGTTAAAGGGAAGTCTAAAATAAAAATTGTGCTTCGCAATGTAGTTCACCAACAACAGGAAATAGTAGTAGTAGGATATAGTAATAAAAAGAGAGAAGAGCTTACCAGCGCCGTTGATGTGGTGGATGCCAAAAAATTAAAAGACGTTACCGCCAATAATATTGGCTCCATGCTCCAGGGCAAGGTGGCCGGCCTCCAGGTGGTGAACAGTTCCGGTGTACCGGGCGCTGCCCCTGAAATAAGATTAAGAGGTGTGTCTTCTGTAAATGCATCACAATCTCCTTTGTTTGTGGTGGATGGTGTAATTGGTGGAAATTATGATCCCAATGATGTGGAAAGTGTAACCGTATTAAAAGACGCAGGGGCCACCGCAATGTATGGTTCGCAGGCAAATGGCGGTGTTATTATTGTTACTACCAAAAAAGGTGCTTTGGGAAAAACAAGGTATGAAGCAAAGGCTACCACCGGGTTTCGCAATCCTGATTTTGGAGAAATGAACATGATGAATGGCGGTCAGCTTTATCAATATCAAAAGGAATTATACAGGGATTTTATACCAACCGAAACAGATAATTCCTACAAAATAGATCTTCTGAAATTTTATAGCGAGCGGCCTCGCTCATTGGAAAGTCAGAACTACAATTGGCAGACTACCATCTTTAAGCCGGCCCTTTTGCAAAACTATTATTTTTCAATAGCCGGTAAAACCGAAAAGAACGATTACTATGTAGGTACTTCTTATTATAATGAGAAAGGCACTTTTATGAACACCGGTTTTCAAAGATTAAACCTGAGAGCCAATTCCACATTAAAATTATCGCCCCGCATCAGCCTCACCAACAATATCAACCTGAGCGGTTCCACTGGCAAATCGTATGATTACAATGATATTTATTATGCATACCTGAACCTGCCCTGGGACAATCCATACGACAGCGCGCACAATCCTTTATATGTAGATGGCAACTCACCTTTCAAATGGTGGTCGAGAGATAAGATAAACCCGGTTCACACCATTAATAATTCCAACCATCCTTATAAAAGCTTTGATGCCAATTATGATATGGCCCTGAATATAGGGATTACCGATTGGCTCAGTTTCTCCAGCAGCAACAGGCTGGGAACAGGATATGATAAGGGCAGCAGTTATTTTTCTCCCGAAGTAGCAGCCACCTATCATGGATCAGGCTATTTAGAAGAATCAAGCGTTATTAATTACGGCGTTATTTCCAACAACCTGTTGAAGTTTAATTTTAATGCAGGCGATCACCAGATCAGCGGGCTGGCAGGTGTTGCTTACCAGAGTGGCAAGAGAGAATTGATAGGCGGCTCTGGAAGAGGGCTTCCTGTAGGCCTCTCCGTATTGAACGTGGTATCAAACAATATATTGGTAAATGGCAGCAGCAGCGAAACCGCTATACAGTCATTGATTTCGCAGGTTAACTATAGTTTTAAAAGTAAATATTTTGTTACCGCATCTTACAGGCTCGATGGATCTTCCAACTTTCCTGAATCAAAAAGATATGGCTCCTTCCCGGCTGTTTCAGCAGCATGGTTAGTTAGCAAAGAAGCGTTTCTTCAAAACAATAAATCCATAGATAATTTAAAACTACGCCTTAGCTATGGTGTTACCGGCACACAGGATATAGGTTCTTCCCGGTACCTTGGCTTGTATTCTTTATCATCCCAATACAATTCACAAACGGCAGCAACACCTTTGCAATTGCCCAGCCCCAATCTTACCTGGGAAAGCAAGCACCAGTTGAATGCAGGTATAGACCTGGGATTATTTAACCGGGTAAACCTAACCGTTGATGTGTATCAGAATACTACAAAGAATCTATTACTACAGGTTTCACAACCCTTGTCTGTTGGCTTTGAACAACGCTGGCAGAATGAAGGCGAGATCATAAATAAAGGTGTGGAACTCGGTGTAAGCACGGTTAATATCAGGAATAGAAATTTTGAATGGTCTACCGATTTCAACATTAACTTCAACAGCAACAAATTAAAAGGTCTAACGTCATTTATAAAAACCGGTTCATGGGCCATCTCACAGATTTACAGAAACGGAGGTAACCTGTATGAATTTTATATGCCGATTTGGGCAGGAGTAGATGCTCAAACAGGTGCTTCTTTATGGGAAAAGGTTACCAAAGATGCAGGAGGTAATATTACGGGGAAAGGAACCACCTCCGATTATTCTTCTGCAACCTTCCAGGAAGCAGGCTCTGCTTTGCCTAAGTTACAGGGAGGTTTTACTAACCGACTCCGGTATAAAAACATATCATTAAGTGCGAATGCCTATTTTATTTCAGGAAACAAAGTGTTTAGCAATAATCTACGTTTTGTAATGAATGATGGTAGCGAGCCTTACCTGAACCAGGCAGTGCTTCCAAAAGGCTACAGCATTTGGGCCAAGCCAGGCGACAAGGCTACCAACCCAAGCCCGCAGAATAATGCGAATTCCACAGAAACCTCTACACGTTACCTCATGGATGGCTCTTTCATTTCTATAAGAAACATCACATTGGCCTACGATTTACCAACAGCCTTTGTTCAGAGGTTAAAATTAAGTGGGTTTACGCTTTCAGTTTCAGCGGACAATGTTTATACATTCACTAATTTCTTTGGACAGGATCCACAAACCACCATTACGGCGGGTTCGTTTGTAACGCCAGGCGTCTCGGATTTTAAGTATCCAAACAACAGGCAATTTCTATTCAATATTAATTTGAGATTTTAAATTATTACATTATGAAAATTAAAACATCAATAATAGCGGCTTTTCTTTGTTGGACTCTTGCCGGCTGCATAAAGGAAATAACTCCCAGCGACGCCATCACCACCTCTTCCTTAGTACAGACTAAAGAAGGACTGACCCATGCGGTAAACGGCGCCTACTCTTTATTTAAAGACCATATAGAATTCAACGGTACCACAGATTTAAACCTGATGTACCTCAGGCAGTATTTTCAAATGTCTGATTTTGCCAGTGATGATATTGTGTGCGGACAAGTAACTACCGATCCGTTTTTCCTCAGCTTTACATTGAACCATACGCCCACACAAACCAATGCGCGGTACTTCTGGTATATTTCTTACAAAATTATCAATGACGCCAACACCGTAATTGAGGCTGCTGAAAAGATCGCGAACCCCGATGCATCCATCAAGCAGTTGATTGGCGAATGTTATTTCATAAGAGCATTTTGCCATTTTAACCTGGCACGGTTTTATGCTAAACCGTATTCTGTAGATCCCAACGCACCGGGTATTATCTTACGTCTTTCCATAGCGGAAGATGGTCAAAAAGCCCGTGCCACCGTAAAAGAAGTATATAACGCCATAGCAGCGGATGCCGAAAAAGCAGCCTCCCTTATGAACCAGCCCCGTGGTGTACAATATGCATCGAAAGAAGCCGCATGGGCGCTGCTGTCCAGAACATTCCTTTATGAAGAAAACCATGACAGCACCATTTTTTATTCCAATAAAGTAATCAACTCATGTAAATTCAGCCTGGAGAATGCGG
>JBDSOE010000153.1:0-4146 GCA_039915005.1 Ginsengibacter sp. | reverse complement strand
AACTAAATCATTTCTCCCTAAATATTCATACGCCAGAGAACGGAACATAAAGTCAATAATGGAAGTAGCCGATTTGATATTCGGATGCTCCACCATTCCTGATGGTTCAAAACGGGTAAACACAAATTTTTCAACAAATTCTTCCAGGGGAACACCATATTGAAGCCCGATAGAAATGGCAATGGCAAAACAGTTGAGCATACTGCGCATGGTGGCGCCTTCTTTGGCCATATCAATAAATATTTCACCCAGAGTTCCATCACTATACTCACCCGTTCTTACGAATATTGTCTGCCCGTTTATTTTTGCTTTTTGAGTAAAGCCTCTTCGTTTTGCAGGTAATGTTCTGCGTTCTACAATCATTGCCAACTGACGTTTCAATACCGTATCAGCACTGTTCTGAACTCTTTTATTCACTTCTTCCAAAAGATCATTTACTGTTAATTTACCCATATCAACCAATGCTGCTTCGTGCTCTTCCATTTCAGTTACTTCTGCTTCAGCATCTTTCTTTTTCTTATCGCTTTTATTGCTTAATGGCTGCGACAATTTGGAACCATCACGGTAAAGCGCACACGCTTTTAATCCCAACTGCCAGCTTAATAAATAGGCATCCGAAATTTCTTCAATGGTTCCTTCATTTGGAAGGTTAATGGTTTTGGAAATAGCGCCGCTTATAAAAGGCTGCACAGAAGCCATCATACGAATGTGGCCGCTGTGGTGAATGTAGCGCTGGCCAATATGCCCACATTTATTAGCACAGTCAAATACGGCCAGATGCTCGTCTTTCAGATAAGGCGCGCCTTCCACCGTCATGGTGCCGCAGATATAAACGTTAGCTTCTTCTATCTGATCGTCTGTAAAGCCTAATGCTTCCAATAGGCTCCATTCAAAATTGTTGTAATCTTCCGGTTTAAAACCTAAGCGTTGCAAACATTCTTCACCCAAATTAAACGCGTTGAATACGAATCCGATTTCAAACGCAGAGGGTAAGGAGGCTTCCAGTTTTTCAATATCTTTTTCAGTAAATCCTTTTTTCAAAAGCGATTGGCTATTGATGTGTGGCGAACCCTTGAAAGATGCATGTCCTTTGGCATAGTTTACAATCTCCTCAATTTCTTTTTCTGAATATTTCAGATTCCTCAAAGCCTGCGGTACGCTGAGGTTGATGATTTTAAAATAACCTCCCCCGCTCAATTTTTTAAATTTCACCAGGGCAAAATCGGGCTCCACGCCGGTAGTATCACAATCCATCACCAGGCCGATAGTTCCGGTGGGCGCTATCACGGTAGTTTGTGCATTGCGGTAACCAAATTTTTCACCCATTTGCACGGCATCATCCCACGCCTTGGTAGCGGCTTTTAATAAATAATCCGGACAATATTTTGAATTGATTCCCTGTGGTTTTATTTCAAGTCCTTCATAAGCATCTACTGCATCATACGCGGCTGCACGGTGATTGCGCATCACCCTAAGCATGTGTTTTTTATTTTCTTCGTACTTGCTGAAAGTTCCTAAATGCGCTGCAAGTTCCGCAGAAGTTTTATAAGCAATACCGGTCATGATCGCTGAAATAGAGCCTGCAATTCCACGCGCTTTATCACTGTCGTAAGGGATGCCACTCACCATCAACATGCTTCCCAGGTTAGCAAATCCCAAACCCAATGTTCTGTAATCGTAACTTAACTGGGCCACTTCTTTGCTCGGAAATTGCGCCATCAGAACAGATATTTCCAAAACGGTTGTCCACAAACGAACGGTATATTCAAAACCAGGAACATCAAATGAATTATCATCTTCATTAAAAAACTGGCGAAGATTTACTGATGCCAGGTTGCAGGCAGTATTGTCCAAAAACATGTATTCGCTGCAAGGATTGCTGGCTCTTATTCTTCCGCCTTCCGGACAGGTATGCCATTCATTGATGGTAGTATCGTATTGTGTTCCCGGATCAGCACAGGCCCATGCAGCAAAATTTATTTCGTCCCATAGTTTTTTTGCTTTAATGGTCTTCATGGTGTGTCCATCGCTGCGTGCTTTTAATTCCCAATCGGCATCTGCTTCCAGGGCACGAAAGAATTCATTGGGTATGCGAACAGAATTATTACTGTTTTGCCCGCTTACTGTTTTATACGCTTCACCTTCATAATCACTCGGGTATCCGGCAGCTATTAACGCCGCCACTTTTTTCTCTTCTTTTACTTTCCAGTTTACAAAAGTTTCTATTTCCGGATGATCCAGGTCAAGACAAACCATTTTTGCAGCAAGCCTTGTAGTGCCACCGCTTTTTATAGCGCCTGCAGCACGATCGCCTATTTTCAGGAAACTCATCAATCCGCTGGAAGTGCCGCCGCCACTAAGTTTTTCGCCTTCGCCGCGTATAGAACTAAAGTTAGTGCCCACCCCACTTCCATATTTAAATATCCTTGCTTCGCGTATCCACAGATCCATAATGCCACCATCATTTACCAGGTCATCTTCCACACTCAGAATAAAACAAGCATGCGGTTGCGGCCGCTCATAAGCAGAAGTAGATTTCTTTAAAACGGCATCTACCGCATCTACATAATAATGCCCCTGCGGCTTTCCGGTAATGCCATACACTTCATGCAAACCGGTATTGAACCATTGTGGCGAATTGGGTACGCACGATTGGTTTAATATTCCATAAACCAATTCTTCATAAAATATTTGCGCATCTTCCGCTGAAGCGAAATAGTTATTTCTTTCGCCCCAAACCCTCCAGCAATGCGCCATGCGATGCGCTACTTGTTTTACTGAAGTTTCCCGGCCGATAGTGCCATCAGGCTGAGGAACCCCGGCTTTACGGAAATATTTCTGAGCTAAAATATCTGTGGCAATCTGGCTCCATTGTTTAGGCACTTCCACATTATTCATTTGAAATACAATTTCACCAGTGATGTTTTTGATTACCGATGTGCGATAATCATATTCAAACATATCGAGAGGCGAAATTCCTTCTTTGGTGAAATGCCGCTGAAAACGGAGTCCTTGCATTGCAATCTTTTTACTTGACATAATAATTTATTTTTGGGATAGGGGACAACGAAAATATTTTTTCTAAACCACAAAACATACCCTTAAATATTAACAGGCTGTGGATAAGAATTATATATTTTTTTTAAAGCAGGCAGGCATTGACTTAACCGATCTTTGCACAAGTTGGTAATAAAAAAAAATCCAATTTCAAAAACTTTGGCATCATGAAATTTATTAAAGTGTATTTACCCTAATAATTATGAGAGTTGTAATTCAAAGAGCAATAAAAGCAAGTGTAACCATTGATAATACTGCGAAATCTTCTATAAAAAAAGGACTGCTTGTATTGATAGGCGTGGAAGATGCAGACACGGAAGAAGATATAAAATGGCTGAGTAGTAAAATTGTTAACCTCCGCATTTTTGATGACACAAATAAAGTACCTAATATTTCTGTAAAAGATATTCAGGGAGATATACTGTTGGTCAGTCAATTTACGTTGCAGGCTTCAGTAAAAAAGGGAAACCGCCCTTCGTATATAAAAGCAAGCAGGCCCGAAATTGCGATTCCAGCGTATGAAAAATTAATAGTTCAGTTAGAAAAGGATCTGGGTAAAAAAATATACACAGGTGAATTTGGAGCGGATATGAAAGTGGAATTGATAAATGACGGGCCGGTAACGATATGGATTGATACGAAAAACAGAGAATGACTAATTTTATACTAAAAAAAGAACACGAATTTTAGGCACTAATTACACGAATTAGAAAATAACTCTTTTTGAAACAAAAGACTTTTCTCCAAAGTTGGCGATGATTCCTAGTTTTAGCCCTGATGCTTTTAGATAATTAATTGTTTGCTTCACAAAACCGGTTGCAATCATTGTAAGATGCTTTTACTTCAAGGATAATAGAGCCATAAACAATAAAGTCGGCATTATACCGGCGTGGAAGAATAATAGTTTTGTACTGAATTTCATAGGGACGCTCTCTTTCATAAGGAATCATTTTGGTCTGGACTTCATACTCCAATGCATCTTTATAAATTATTTCACGAAAGCCCATTCCCAATTCTCTATGTACTTCCATACAAACACCAATTAATTCGTATGATTTTTCTTTTAAAATTAAATTTGGCATAAATAAT
>JBDSOE010000138.1:0-7979 GCA_039915005.1 Ginsengibacter sp. | reverse complement strand
GGTAAAAATGATCAGAATAATTTTTTTTCTAACAATATTTTTCTCAATGACATCAATAGCGCAGGTAAAGAAGAAATATGAAGTTTCGATAAATTGGAAAATCGCTGCCGAATTACCTCCATCCAATGGCCAGTCAAAATCGTTAGGATTTGCCGGCGCTGTTAATGGCGTGTGTAATAATGCTTTGATAGTGGCCGGGGGGGCTAATTTTCCTGATGGTTTGCCATGGGAAGGAGGAAAGAAATTTTATTCAAATGAAATTTTTATTTTGGAAAAGGAGGGGGAAAATCTTGTATGGAACAAAAAAGTGAAAAATATTTTGCCCGAACCCATCGCTTATTGTGGTAATACTTCAACAGCAAAAGGCATTGTGTATGTGGGCGGAGAAAATGCAAATGGAATTTCAAAAAAATGTTTTTTAATAAACTGGAATGCGGCAACCAACCAGGCTACTGTAAAGCCTTTGCCTGACCTGCCTTTGGCGTTAACCAATGTGGCACTTACTCATATTGATAATGTGGTGTATGCGGCGGGTGGGGATGAGATGAAAAATTCTTCTAAAAGTTTTTTTAGTCTTGATTTAAATGAGGGTAATACACAGTGGAGAAGGTTGCCTGATTTGCCAATTGCTTTGGCAAATGCTACAGCAATAGCGCAGAACGGGAAGGATGGAAAAGAAATATTTATAATTGGTGGAAGAACAAAAACTGTGTCAGGGATCAGTGATTTACACAATACCAATTTTGCTTTCGATCCTATAAAACAATCCTGGAGAAAATGCGCTGATATTTCTGACGGGAAAAATATTACCAACTTATCTGCCGCATGCGGCGTGGCTTTAGGTAAAAATGAAATTCTGATAACAGGTGGTGATAATGGAAAAGTATTTCACCAGATCGAGACTTATATAGCTCAAATAGCGAGTGCAAAAACGCAGGAAGAAAAAGACAAATTAACTAAAGAAAAAAATAATTTAAGTATTTATCATAAAGGATTCGATAAAAGTTTGCTGTTGTACCATACTAACAGCAATGCGTGGACGAAAATAGGCGATCTTCCCTTTCCTGCGCAGGTTACCACAACTGCAGTGATGTGGGGAAATGATATTGCAATTTCAAATGGGGAAATAAAACCCGGTGTAAGAACTCCGGATGTGATTATTGGAAAAGTATCAGCAATAAAAAATAAAAAATTGAGAAATAAGAAATAATAATTTATCGGAAAGCTATATTATGAAAGCAAATAAAAACTATAAATGGATTCTCGTTGCCCTGCTTTGGGTGGTAGCCCTGTTGAATTATATGGACAGGCAAATGCTGGCAACCATGCGCCCTGCGATGCAGATAGATATTCATGAATTACAATCTGCTACCAACTTTGGTTATCTGATGGGCATATTTCTTTGGATATATGGTTTTATGAGCCCCGTGTCGGGGATCATTGCGGATAAAGTCAACAGAAAATGGCTTATAATAGGAAGTTTATTTGTGTGGTCTGCTGTTACTTACGGAATGGGGCTGGCAAATACTTTTGATCAGTTATATTGGCTGAGAGCGGTGATGGGTGTCAGCGAGGCTTTATACATTCCGGCAGGCTTATCATTGATTGCGGATTTTCACGATGATAAATCGAGATCCCTTGCCATCTGTATTCACATGACAGGACTATATTTCGGGCAGGCGCTTGGCGGCTTTGGTGCTACGGTGGCGGCGGCTTATACATGGCATTTTACGTTTCATACATTTGGGTTAATTGGAATTGCCTATTCATTGGTTTTAATTATTTTTTTAAAAGAAAAAAAAGATCGGGGTAAAATTATTTTATCTGATAAAATGTTGACCTCCGGCAAACTATCTGTATTCAAAGGATTGGCCTTATTGTTTTCCAATATTTCTTTCTGGATCATACTTTTTTACTTCGCCATTCCGAGTTTGCCGGGCTGGGCTACCAAGAACTGGTTGCCCACACTTTTTGCGCAAAACCTTAATATTCCTATGTCGCAGGCGGGGCCGTTGTCAACTATTACCATTGCCGCCTCATCATTTATCGGAGTAATTTTTGGCGGAATTTTATCGGATAAATGGGTCCAGAAAAATATCCGTGGCAGAATTTATACCAGCGCCATCGGGTTAGGATTAACGATCCCGTCATTGTTGTTATTGGGGTTTGGCCATTCACTATTTAATGTAATCGGCGCTGCGCTTTGCTTTGGTGTGGGCTATGGAATGTTTGACGCCAACAATATGCCGATACTTTGCCAGTTTGTTTCTTCCAAACAAAGAGCTACCGCGTATGGAATTATGAATATGGTAGGCGTATTTGCCGGCGCATTCATTACCGATTTATTGGGCAGATCTTCTGATGCCGGGCATCTTGGAAAAGATTTCGCGATGCTTGCCGGTATTGTTTTAGTGGCATTGATTGTTCAGATAAGTTTCCTTCGGCCTAAGGTGAGTAATTATGTGGAGTAGAAACGCGATGCATCACGTCTCTACTTTGAAACGTTGTAAAAATTTTTTATTAAACATATTATGCGGCTTTATTTGGACAAAAAAAGAATGTGATGAAAAAGAATATTTTCTTATTTCTTGTTTCAGTTTTATTTTTTTCTTCTGATAGTTCTGCGCAAAACCAAAAAATAAAAGTTGCCTGCATGGGCAATTCAGTTACGTATGGATATGGTTTAAAAAATCCTGAAACAGAATCTTATCCTGCGCAGTTTCAAGAAATGCTGGGTGATAAATATGAGGTAAAGAATTACGGACATAGCGGCGCAACGATTTTGCGCAATGGGCATAATCCTTATTTTAAAACAAAAGAATTTGTTGGAGCATTACAATCCATTCCTGATATTGCTATTATTCATTTAGGTTTAAATGATACCGATCCGCGTGATTGGAATAATTATAGTAACGATTTTAAAAGCGATTATGCATGGCTGATTGATACGCTGCGAAAAGTAAATTCCACCGTAAAAGTGTACGTCTGTTTGATGACGCCGATCTTTAATGATCATCCGAGATTTCGCTCAGGCACAAGAGATTGGTATTGGAAAATTCAGAAACTGATTCCTGAAATTGCCAAAGTGAATCATACCCGTTTGATTGATCTGCACGCGCCGTTTTATTTTCATTCTAATTTATTTCCTGATGCTTTGCATCCAGACAAGGAAGGTGCAGCTATTTTGGCAAAGACTGTGTATAGTGCTGTCATAGGCAATTACGGAGGATTGCAATTGCCCAATGTTTTTGCAAACGATATGGTCTTGCAACGCAATAAACCCATTCCTGTTTTTGGTACCGCCAATGCAAATGAAGAAGTAAGTGTAACTTTTAATCATCAGGTAAAAAAAATAAAAGCTAAGGCAGATGGAAAATGGAAAGTGGTTTTCAATGCAATGCCCGCCGGTGGCCCATATACATTAACCGCCCAATCGGGTGATAAAAAAATTGCTTTCAACAATATTTTAATGGGTGATATTTGGCTGTGTTCCGGACAGTCAAATATGTTGTTCAGATTAAATCAATCTTTTGAGGGAAAGAAAGCGCTTGAAAGTTCAACCAATAAAAATATCAGGCTGTTTCAATTGGATGCTATCCGTGAAACAGATAATATTGCGTGGGATTCTACCATTTTAAAAAAAATAAATGAGTTAAAATATTTTACTGGAAACTGGCAAGAATGTAATCCTGAATCTGCTTCTACTTTTTCTGCTGTAGGGTATTTTTTTGGTAAAAAAATCCAACAGGAAGAAAACGTTCCCATCGGTTTAATTCAGGTGGCAGTGGGTGGTGCGCCGATTGTTTCTTTTATAGACAGGCATACCATGGAATTTGATAATTATCTCGTCAATGAATTATATGATTGGAAAAAATCTGATTTCATAATGCCGTGGGTTCGCGAACGCGCTTCAAAGAATTTGAAAAATTCTAAAGATCCGCGCCAGCGTCATCCTTATGAACCCTGCTATAATTTTGAAGCGGGGGTTTCTCAATTTATCAATACTCCCATCAAAGGAATTATCTGGTACCAGGGCGAAAGCGATGCGCACAATGTTGATTTGTATGCTTATAATTTTAAGCATTTGGTTTTAAGCTGGAGAGATCTTTGGAAAGAAAATTTGCCTTTTTATTTTGTACAGCTTTCAGGCCTTGATCGCCCGTCGTGGCCGTATTTCAGAGATATGCAAAGGGTTTTATCTAAAGAAATTTCAAATGCGGGCATGGCAGTTTCAAGCGATTGGGGAGATTCATTAAATGTTCATCCAACGCACAAGCAACCGGTGGGAGAGCGTTTGGCTTTACTGGCATTGAAGAATACTTACCATAGAAATATTATTGCCGATGGCCCCGAAGTGGTTAGTGCTTCGCAAAGTGGCAAAGAAATAATGATTGTTTTTGCCAATGCAAAAAAATTACAAACACGCAATAAAGAAAGTTTGACTGGCTTTGACGTGATGAATGAAAATGGAGAAATCATTTCGCCAAAGGCAGAAATAAAAAGCAATAAAGTCATTTTATATTTGGATAAAAATGAAAAAATAATTAAAGTGTTGTATGCTTTTCAGCCTTTTACCAGGGCTAATCTGGAGAATGAAGCTGGTTTGCCTGCAGGTACCGTTAGCATAGATTTGAAATGAGTTTCATTAATCAAGAAAAATCGAATAGAATGAAATTGGATAAAACTTATTTAGAAAAACAAAAGTCATTTTATAAAAACCAATTACTGAATGAAACCATTCCTTTTTGGTTTCCAAAAAGTATTGATGAAGTATACGGTGGCTTTTTATTGATGCGCGACAGAGACGGCACCTTGTTGGATGATGATAAATCCGTTTGGATGCAGGGCCGCGCTACCTGGCTTTTGGCTACCTTGTATAATACCGTTGAGCAAAAACAAGAATGGCTTGACGGCGCAAAAAAAGGAGTTGACTTTTTATTAAATCATTGTTTCGATACAGACGGGCAAATGTTTTTCCATGTGGCGCGGGATGGAAAGCCGATTCGTAAGAGAAGATATTTTTTCTCTGAAACATTTGCTGCAATTGCATTTGCGGCTTATGCAAAAGCAAGCGGCGATGAGAATATCGGTAAGATGGCGCGGGAACTGTTTGGGAAATGCATTGCTTATTCTACCGGTGAAATTAAATTAGAACCCAAGTTTACCGGCACACGCCCTTCTAAAGGAATTGGCGTTCCGATGATCATGATGAATACAGCGCAGCAATTGCGTGAAACTATTGGCGATCAGCGATGTGATGAATGGATTGAAAAATGGATCAATGAAATAGAAACTAATTTTGTAAAAGATGATATCAGATGTGTGATGGAGCAGGTGGCGCCCGATGGAAGTATTATCAATCATATTGATGGAAGAACCTTGAATCCCGGCCATGCTATTGAAGGCGCGTGGTTTATTTTGCACGAAGCAAAATACCGGAATAACGATAAACATTTAATTGAACTGGGCTGTAAAATGTTGGATTATATGTGGGAGCGGGGTTGGGATAAAGAGTATGGAGGTATTTTATATTTCAGGGATGTTTATAACAAACCGGTACAGGAATATTGGCAGGATATGAAATTCTGGTGGCCGCAAAATGAAGCTATCATTGCGACACTTTTGGCTTATACGATTACGGGTGATGAAAAATATAAGAAATGGCATCAGCAGATTCACAGTTATGCATACACGAAATTTCATGATAAAGAATTTGGAGAATGGTTTGGGTACTTGCACCGTGATGGAACAGTAGCGCAAACAGCAAAAGGAAATTTATTTAAGGGGCCGTTTCATTTGCCGCGGCAGGAATGGTATTGCTGGCAATTGCTGAAAAGTAATCACGAATTACAATGATTTTAACAAATAAAATTTAAAAGGGAAAACACGAATTTGGATCACGAATTGTACGAATTATTATTTCGGAGAGAGAACAAGTTTAAGTAATTAAAAATTTTCTTTATGAGTACCAAAAAATATTTCAATTCTTACCCACTTCAGAAGCCTCTTTACGGTGGGCTTAAGGGGATTCTTTTCTTTTTGCTATTATTTTTTTCCTCTGCAAACGTATTTGCTCAATCGAAACCAATTTCTGTTTTTGTATCAGGAACTGAAGGGTATAAATCTTTTCGTATTCCCGCAATTGTAAAAGCTAAGAATGGCGACTTGTTGGCATTCTGCGAAGGAAGAGTGCATGGTAGCGGGGATTATGGTGATATCAAAATTGTTTTAAAGAGAAGTTCGGACTTGGGGAAAACATGGAGTTCCTTGCAGATAGTAGCGAGTAATGATACTTTGCAGGCAGGTAATCCTGCACCGGTAGTGGATTTGACAGATGCCCAATTTCCGCAGGGTAGAATATTTTTATTTTACAATACGGGGAATGGCCATGAAATGGAATTGCGAAAAGGCAAAGGACATAGGGATGTATTGTATAAAACAAGCACCGACAATGGAGAAACCTGGAGTGAGCCGACAGATATTACTTTGCAGGTAAACAGGATCTACCAGCCGGAAATTAATCCGTTATGGAATTTTAAAGAATACTGGCGCACGTATGCCAACACGCCGGGGCACGCATTGCAATTTCATGAGGGAAAATACAAAGGAAGAATCTACATCGCGGCCAACCATTCTTCTGGTGAACCAAAACCTGAATTGAGAGATTACCAGGCGCATGGATTTTATACAGATGACCATGGCGCTACGTTTAAACTAAGTGAAACAGTACCTTTCGAAGGTTCCAATGAAAGTACCGCGGCCCAATTGACCAATAATGGTTTGATGATGAATTGCCGCAACCAGACAGGAAAGTACCGTATTGTTTCATTAAGTAAAAATGGCGGTGAGGCGTGGGATTCCACTTTTGTTGATCATAATTTACCAGACCCTGTTTGCCAGGGAAGTTTATTAAACATTGGAACAAAGAATAAGAAATCAATTTTGGCTTTTTGTAATAACATTGATAAAAACAAACGCGACAGCCTTACGTTACGCATTAGTTTTGATGAAGGAAAAACCTGGAAAAAAAGCTTTTTAATGGAACCAAAAAATACAGGATATTCTGATATTGTAAAACTATCAAAAAATAAGATCGGGGTATTTTATGAAGCGGATGATTATAAATCCATAAAATTTGCAGTGATGCAATGGAAATAATTAAATTATGATGAACTATCTCTTTACATCTTTTCTATCCGTTTTTTATTCAAATAATTGATGTATTGCTGCCAGCGTTGAAGGTATAAGTATTAATCAGGACGCCCTTCATCATACAATAATTCAATTTGTAACCATATTTGAAAGGTGTTTTTTTGTTGAATCTACAGGAAAAGATAAGTGCCTGCATGGATAATAATGGTGCTGCTAAATGGCATAGTAACAAATTTAATACAGATTCATTGGGCGGAAAGGCTTGGGCCGATCAGTTTCATATCTGGCGGATGGATTGGACGAAAGAATATATTGCGATATTCAGTGATGATAAACTATTGAATAAAGTAAGCCTTGACTCTTGGGTTAACAGAGATGGCAGTGGTTTTAATCCATTTAAACATCCACAATACATGCTATTGAACCTTGCAATCGGCCGCACGAATGGGGGCAATCCAGCTAACACCTCATTTCCAAGAAAATTTGAAGTAGATTATGTGCGGGTATATCAACAGGATTAGCTTTTAGATAAATTTAGTAATTTGGTGAGTGGGAAAAATGAACAGGAAGATATCAAACCGCTTACCAAAAACACCATATAGCTAAATTAAATTTGAGTCAGTTTGTATTAATAGATAATATTTGATATCCCAATAGAATGAAAATCTTTTTCACTGAAAATGGTTATTGAATAAATTAAGAAAAAATGAAGAAATTTTTTTTGCTCTGGATTCTGTTTTTATTAATGATAACACCTACCGGATTTGCGCAGTCAGTTAATTCTTCACTTAACCTTCCACTCCTTCCAAATGAGCTGTGGTGGGGAG
>JBDSOE010000019.1:0-2699 GCA_039915005.1 Ginsengibacter sp. | reverse complement strand
ACATAAACTGAATCAATATTCTTGATCGTTTTTGAAACTTCAGCAACCGCGTTTTTTATTGCGTCATCGAAACTTGTATTGGATGAGGCAATCACTTCAATTACTTTTACAATTGGCATAATAATAAATTTTTAATCCGCTACCACGGAGGATGAATAATAACAAATACCATATCCATCTACGCAAAATTCATTCCGTTAATGATTTGGTAAGGTTAACAACCTTAATAAGTTTATTTCAACTTAGAAATGCTTTCAAAAGCATAGCAATCTTTGATCTGTTAGGAATTTGAATAAGATTTAGATTCATTTCCTTTTCCACTAACATTTTTAAATTATTTACCTTCGCCAAATCAAATTGAAACAGGTGCATAACAATCGTTTAATAAAGAACTTTTTCGCCGTATTGCTGCTGGTCATTTTTGCGTTAAGCAATACGCCAACAAAAGTATTGCACCAGTTATTCGCCCGCCACACTGATTTTACAAGCCACACTTTACATAACTCTACTATTCCACAACTCAATGTGGCAGGCATTGATTGCCATTGTCAGAGCAATGTGGTGATTACCCCTTATACTTTTGAGAAGGCATTTGCAACGAGAGAAATTACGCCGTACTTCGCGACCTATACCCTCTTACGGATTTCAAATGTTTCCTTTGCCCAACCCTTTACTTTTGGTTTGAGAGGCCCACCATCTGTGGCCTAATCCTACCCGTTCTACATTCTCCCCTACTGGTAAGTCTATGGGATTTTACTCAATAACCAATGGATTCTATTCAATAAAGAATACAATCCTATAAAGATTTTACAAAATGAAATTCATCAAAAACCTTCTCCTGCTATATGCTATCCTTTTTTTATCACCGGGTATTTCGGCTCAAAAGAACAGCGCAAGATTTTCTATTTCGGGGAAAATTAATACCACTGCGGGATTGCCTCTTGCCGGAGGTTCCGTGTATATTTCTGATCTTAAGAAAGGAAGCATTGCAGATGCCAATGGAAATTATTCCATCACCAATATTCCCGCAGGCACTTATTTGGTTGAAATAAAATTTATAGGCTATAAAAGCCTCGTTGAAAATATTTATTTTAATGAAAATAAAATTGAAAATTTTTCAATGGAAATTTCTGTAACGGAAGAAAACGAGATCGTGATTACAGGTTCCTCAAAAGCCACTTCCATCAAAAGAAATCCAATACCCATTATTTCTATCAACAAACAATTTCTTCAACAAAATTTAAACACCAATATTATTGATGCCATTGCAAAAGTGCCTGGGATAAGCGCTGTTACCACAGGGCCCAATGTGTCAAAACCGTTTATCCGCGGGCTTGGGTTCAACCGTATTCTTACATTGTATGATGGGGTAAGGCAGGAGGGACAGCAATGGGGAGATGAGCATGGTATTGAAGTGGATCAAAATACAGTAGAAAAAGTGGAAGTAGTGAAAGGGCCAGCTAGCCTCATTTACGGCTCCGATGCTATAGCTGGCGTGGTAAACCTGATACCGGCAAACCCACCTGCCGAAGGAAAAATTACAGGTAACCTTTCAAACGAATACCAAACGAATAACCGGCTTATAGAAAATTCCGTAAGCATTGCCGGGCATACCCATGACTATACATGGGGCGGCACTTTTTCTCACAAGCTCGCTACCAATTATAAAAACAAATACGACGGACGCGTTTATAATACCGGGTTTGCAGAAACAGATGCCTCAGCAAATATTGGCATCAATAAGAAATGGGGATATAGCCGGATGGGCATTTCTATGTTCGATGACCTGCAGGAAATTCCTGATGGAAGCCGCGATTCCGCATCGAGAAGATTTACCAAGCAAATTACAGAAGCCGATGGCTTCAGGCCCATTGTTAGCGATGCCGAATTAAGCGCTTATTAAATTTCTGATGTGCACCAGCATGTGCAGCATTACAGGGTTTACAATACCAACAGCTTTTTAATAGGCGGCGGAAGGCTGGCGGTAAACCTGTCTTTTCAAAAAAGTTTACGCAGAGAGTACAGTCATCCCGAAGTACAGATACCGGGATTATTTCTTCAGTTAAATACCTACAGCTACGACGTAAAATATTATTTTCATGAAGCGAAGGGACTGAGCATAACCACCGGCATCAATGGAATGTACAAGAATAATAGTGTAGAAAAAGGAAATGAATTTATTATCCCATCTTACAGGCAATTCGATTTCGGACCGTTTGTTTATGCAAAAAAAACAATAGGGAATCTTGAGCTTGCCGGCGGTTTAAGGTATGATACCCGAAACTTTCATAACGATGATTTATACACCCGTGAAAATGCCACCACCGGATTTGACCAGGCCGTTAAAGGTATAGATACATCCGGCGCGAATCATCCTTTCTCAGCCTACCAGCATACTTTTTCCGGCCTTAGCGGAAGCGCCGGCTTATCTTATAAGATCAATAATGAATGGAGCGTAAAAGCCAATATCGGCAGAGGTTACAGAGCGCCGAATATCTCTGAGATCTCTTCAAACGGCGTTCACCCGGGAACCAATATTTATCAAATCGGCAACCGGAATTTTAAACCGGACTTTAACCTGCAGGAAGATTTTGGAATCACTTATAATTCCACACACGTTACCATAAATGCGGAAGTTTTTAATAATGATATTCGGAATTATATTTACAATCAAAAGCTGATAAATGCACGTGGAGAAG
>JBDSOE010000124.1:0-24115 GCA_039915005.1 Ginsengibacter sp. | reverse complement strand
CATAGGCGCTATTGTTTTTCTTGCTTCTGTGTTGTGGACCGTTTTAACTACTGATGAATTTCCTCCCGAAAATATGGAAACATGGGCGCAGGAAAAATTAAGAACGAAAGGCTTCGTGAAAGGAATTTCTGAAATAACAAAAGGCGTTTTTAACATGCCCCGCACTATGCTACAGTTGGCCATCGTTCAGTTTTTTACCTGGTTTGCTCTTTTTTCAATGTGGATTTATACCACGCCCGCGATAGCTCAAAATGCGTATGGAACTATTGATACTACATCAAAGGCTTACCAGGATGCGGGAGATTGGGTGGGTGTGATGTTCACTGTTTATAATGGCATTTCTGCGGTGGCCGCATTCCTGCTGCCTATGCTGGCAAAACATATCAGCAGAAGATATACACATCTTGTTTGTCTGGTGACAGGAGGAATTGGATTATTTTCTATTTTCTTTATACAATCACCTTTGATGTTGCTGGTGCCAATGATTGCTGTAGGACTTGCATGGGCTTCTACACTCACGATGCCTTATGCCATTCTCGCAGGCGCATTGCCTCCGGAAAAAATGGGATTTTATATGGGTGTGTTTAATTTCTTTATTGTAATTCCACAAATTATTGCTTCAGCCATTCTTGGGTTTGTAATAAAAGATATTTTTCAGGAACAAGGAGTGTATGCGCTGGTAATTGGAGGAGTGGCTATGGTTATAGCCGGATTATTAAACTTTATAGTTAACGATACTGACAAAGAAACTCCTGATGTTTTGAAGATGGAATTGGTAGAAGGCTGAATAGAATTAAAAGTTAAGAATTAAGAACCACGATTTATAAGTTTCCGGATTATGAATTCATAAAAGAATTGAAAATGATTTCTATGAAAAAATCTATTTTAATACACCTTTTTATTCTGTGTTTTTTCTTTAATGGTTTTGCGCAATCAGATACTCAATGTTATCCCCCAAACTGGTGGGTGGGAATGAAAAATTCGAAAGTGCAGTTGATGCTTCATGGAAAAAATATAGCTAACGGTAATGCTTACACGATAAATTATCCGGGAATAAAAATTCAAAGAGTCAATAAGGTGGAAAATGCAAATTATGTTTTTCTTGACCTCATCATTTCTACTGTGGCAAAACCGGGAATTGTAAAAATAAAAGTCAAAGGCAGTAATTCACTTAGCATCAATTTTGAATTAAAGGCACGCCGCGCAGGCAATGGAATTGATTTTGCACAAGGTGTTACCTCAAAAGATTTTATTTATTTGATAATGCCGGACAGGTTTAGCAATGGCGATACCACCAACGATCATGTGGCCGGAATGAAAGACCAAAGCCTCAACCGCGATTCACTGTATCATCGTCATGGCGGCGATTTAAGAGGAATCGAAAATCATTTGGATTATTTACAATCGTTGGGTGTAAGTACGCTATGGCTCAACCCGGTAATAGAAAACGACATGCCCAACCGCACAGAACATGGGTATGCTTTTACCAATCATTATAAAATAGATCCACGGCTTGGCGGCGAAAAAGCGTACCACCAGTTGATTGAAGAAGCGCATTCAAAAAATATGAAAATTATTCAGGACGCGGTTTACAATCATGTGGGTATTGAACACTTTACAGTTACCGACCCACCCATGAAAGACTGGCTGAATCAATGGCCATCTTATACAAATACCACTTACAAAGACCAGGTACTTTTCGATCCTTATGCAAGTGCCATTGAGAAAAAGAAAATGAGCGATGGTTGGTTTGTGCCGGCTATGCCGGATTTGAATCAGAGAAATCCTTTTGTAGCAAGTTTTTTAATTCAACATGCTATCTGGACGGTAGAAGAATTTGGAATTGATGGCTGGCGAATAGATACGTATGCATACAATGACCTGGCTTTTATGAACCGCTGCAATAAAGCATTAATGGAGGAATACCCGCGTCTTACAATGTTTGGCGAAACCTGGGTTCATGGTGTTATCAATCAAAGTTATTTTGTTCAAAATAATTTTACCATCCCATTCAAAAGTAATTTGCAGGCGGCTACAGATTTTCAAACGCTTTGGGGAATTACAGATGCTACGACCAAAGATTTTGGTTGGACAGAAGGAGTGAATGAACTCTACACCACACTGGCGCAGGATTTTGTTTATAAAGATCCAATGCATAATGTAATTTTTTTAGACAATCATGATCTGTCGCGTTTCTTTTCTGTAGCGGGTGAAGACGTGATGAAGTATAAGGCTGCACTGGCTTGGCTTTTAACCTGTAGGGGAATTCCTCAGTTATATTATGGCGATGAAATTGGTATGACCGGATTTACTTCACCAAATGATGGGTATGTGCGCAAAGATTTTCCTGGCGGATGGGCTTTGGATCCGTTAGATAAGTTTACGATTGCCGGCCGTAATGCAAAGGAAGAAGACATCTGGAAATACATTGCCAGGCTGGCTAATTTTCGTAAATCTTCTCCCGCATTGACCACCGGAAAAATGATGCAATATTCCCCAAAAGAAGGGGAGTATGTTTATTTCAGATATGATGAAAAACAAACCATTATGACGGTTCTGAATACAGCGAAAGAGAGAAAAACTATTTTAATGAAAAATTATTCTGAAAGAACAAATGGTTTTTTGAAAATGAAAAATATAACAACAGGAGAAGTAACTAACCTTGAAGATTTTTCATTAGAAGCAAATGGGAGTGGGGTTTGGGAGTTGGAGAAATGATTGCACGGATAATTATTGGGGACACGAATTTTTATTCACGAATTACACGGATTAATTTTTTTTGATTACACGAATTTTATGCACGAATTACACGAATTAACTCAATAAACCAATAGCCCAGGCTTCTCGGTATCATAGCCATCAAATCATTATTGACCAGATGTTTCTTTCAGCGTTTTTTCTCCAGTTCCCAAAGAAATTTTTTAAAGTCTCATTTAGTTCTTTGTTGGTAATCTTTGTTCCCTTACTGGGCGGTGCTATTTCTTTTGTATTCACTTCGTTCATTTCTACTTTAGTGGCATACCACGTAGCATGTAAACGATTTATTACCAGCCCTAAGATCATTCCCGGCAGCCCGTTGAAGCTTTCAGGTCCGCCGGCAATCATAATTTCTTCTGTGTAAAATGCCACTACAAAAATAGAATCCATAATGATAGTAGTTGCCCGCCGGCAAGTGAAGCCGGCAATTTCCCTGAAGTCGTCCGTAAATTTCCATGTGGCATTTCGCAGGCTATCTTCTATGAGGTACGATTTTTCAAAAATATTTTTCCTTGCTACGCATTTACCGGAAATAAAATCGCTGAATACCACATTATCATTGGCGGGCGAACCAAAGAAGCCTGTTTTGGATTCTGATTCTCTTCCGGGTTTATAAATGGATTTATTCCCTTCAAATTGATAATCGAAATAATCGCTTCTGTATTGGGGGATTGATTTTTTTAATTGCTCCGCAATGTCGCCTGAAAGTCCGGCCCAAACATTTACTTTTCTTTCAAATTCAATTTTCGCTTTGGAAATAAATGTGACTTGAGAATGGCAAAAAGAACGACCCATAAAAAAAGTAAATAGTAAGAGAAATATTTTTTTCATACTCATAAAGTTATTGAGGTTCCCTTAGACTGAGGTGCTGCTCCTTTGTTGGTGAAATTATAGGTCATGGTAATAATTCCATACCGCTGAAAAGTGAGGTAATGTTTTTCTTCAATGGCGAAAGGCTGAATGACGCGGCTGTATCCTTTGTTCTGATCGAGTATATCGTTGATGCTTACACGCAAAGCGAGGCCGTCATTTTTCATGAATTTCTTTTCGAGATAGGCATTCCATAAGATCACATTATTGTTATTATCAAAAGCGTTTAATCTTTGTCTGAAGTTAAATTTCACGTTGGACCCTATCTCTAATTTTAGCGGAAGCAAGTAATTACCTTCCATCACGTATTCGTAGCTCCAGTAATGCATGCTGGCAGCGGCGCTCAGGCTCGACCTGGATTGGTTATACGATGGCGCCACTGAAACGGCCAGTTCATAAACCTCTTTTTTATTCACTCTTAAACCCACGGTAGCTGATAAGTTGGTGCTGTTGGTTATATTCTTCAGGCCATTTACAAAGTTGACATATCTCAGGATCGAAGCTTCGGGGCCTAGGTTTACTGTCATATTTGTTTTCGGAATTTTTATACTGAAGCCTCCGAAAATTCCTCCTGAATAATTTCCATCTGTGTTGACATACCTGCTTATTTTTCGACCCAATGAATCTATGGTGTAGCTGCTGCTTATCTGGTCTTTGGTAAAAGAAAAATAAGAACTGAGGTAAAGGAATCGCTCATTTATTAATTGAAAATTGCTATAATTTAGATTGAAGTTATTCTGAAATTGTTGCTTCAAAGATGGGTTCCCTGCTATCACATTCAATGGATCAATATTGTTGTTTATGGGTTGTAATTGATTAATATCGGGCTGGGTGGTGCTGCCGTTATAAGTGAGCCTGATGTTGCTGAAAGCACTGAATTTATAGGTGAAATTAGCCTGGGGGAAAAAATTGTAATAATGGTATTTGCGGGTGGTGTCTTTTACCAGGTCTGTTTGCTGAAAAGCAGTGTTGGCAATGTTTCCGCCTAAAGAAAAATTATAGTCTTTACTGTTATACAGGTAATTGATTCCTGCGCTGCTGGTATTGTAAATGTATTTGAAATCATTGCTCAATGAATCTACCAGCAAAGAATATTTTGCATTGAGATCTTTATTATAGCTCAACCTGTTTTGCGTGCTGCTATTATTATAAAATGAATAATTAAATTCCAGGAAAGATCTTTTTGAAAGAGGTTCTGTGTAAGTAATTTTGGTTCCAAAAACATAATTACTGTTGGTGTTTATCTTGTTTTGATCGGTAGTGTCTTTTTTAATAATGGCGATCCCGTCATTGTAAAAATCAGAACGGCTTAGCAGGTAACCATCACCGTTAGCTTCGTTATATTTTCCATCAATGTTGATAGAAATGGTTCTTCCCTGCTTTTTGAATTTCTTTCTCCAAAGGGCAGAAGCATTGAGACTGGCATCGTCTCCTTTTGAAGAAGTATTTCTGACGCTTCTGTTTACCAGTTTATTCTCTTCACTCAATGCCTGGGAATTGAACTGGCTGTTGCTCTCATTGGTGCCCGCATACCCGTTGGCTGCTATTTTTAATGTGGAGGAAGAGTCCAGTTGTATTTCCATTAATCCGGTTAAAGAATGTCGCATCTTATCTGAATGGGTGTTGGCGCTCTCTTGATTATAGTAAACGGAGTCTGCGATTATATTCTGCCGGTAAGTGTTGCCTGCGCTTCGTTCTGAAAGTTTATTGAACAAATAGTTTTGGCTGGTGTTGTATATATCATTGTCCCATTTATTGGAAAAGTGCAAGCCCGCTTTGATGCTTTCTGGCAGGCCCTGGCCGTAGTAACTTGATGTACCCAACTCACTTACATCAGGGGTGATGAATACGGCTCCCGAACCTCTATCTACCTGCGTAGTATTGCCGCCAAAGCCGTAGCTCCTTGAGTCCTGCCAGTTCAGGCCGGTTTGGTCGGTACTGCTTGTAATGCCAAACGCGGCAATTTTTCTTTTCCCTTTAAAGGCATTAATTAATGCCTGTCCGTTATAATATTTATCCAATGCTGCTGCCGATATTTTTCCAAAATATCCTCTTTTGGCATCGCCCTTTAGTTTTAAATTTAAGGTCCTCGTTTTTTCTCCGTCATCAATTACGGTAAATTCTGCCTGGTCACTTTTTTTGTCAAAGACCTGCACCTTATCCACGGCATCTGCCCTTAAATTTCTGGTAGCTACCGTAGGGTCATCACTAAAAAATTCTTCTCCATCCACCAGCACCTTTTGTACCCTTTGTCCTTGCGCGGTTATCTGCCCGTTCTTATCCACTTGCACGCCGGGCAATTCTTTCAGAAGATCTTCTACCGTAGCGTTTGGCTTTATACGAAAACTATCGGCTATAAATTCTGTGGTGTCGCCCTTTATCCGTATCGCTGCCTGCCTTACTATTATTTCTTTAAGAAGCTTTGCTTTTTCTATTAAAAAAATATTCTTCAGATCAAAGATTTGGGATGGTTTCAAATTAATTGTTTCTACGTAGTCGCCGTATTTGGGAAAGGTTACCAGCACAATATACTGTCCTGCCTGAAGATGATCTATTTGAAAGTTCCCATTAGTATCGCTCCTGGAAAATTTTACCAATGTGGTATCCTTTTGTTTTAATACGGATATTACAGCATGTTCAATATTTTCATTCTTAGAAGAGTCCTTCAGTGTACCTTTTATGGACGCGCTTTGGCAAAATACTATTTGAGGTATCGCATATAAAATCAGAAAAAAAAAACTAACTCTTAGCATAAATTGTTTTGGCTGCGATGAGTAAATGTAAATATGTCTGAGGAGAGTCATACATTACATCTGGCAATGATAGGGAAAAGAAATCAAAAACAATAGGAAAATGCAGTATAATCGTCTTTTTTTTTAATTTATATTTTTATTAAAGCAAATGAATAACTTTATTTGTAAATTTCTAATTTATTTATATGCCCGAAAAAATGATACCCTACGAAGAAAAGAATTTTGTGGATACCACAAAGCCGGTTTGGAATTATTCCCTGTTTAATGATGAAGACCTTAGAAATTTTAAAAACGGCACTCATTACAGTCTTTATAAAAAGTTTGGTTCTCATGCGCTTACGGTTTTAAAAACGGAGGGATACTACTTTGCCGTATGGGCGCCTAATGCCACGGAGGTAAGTGTTGTTGGAGATTTTAATAATTGGAATACGAGTGCACATCCCCTGTTTGTGCGTCTTGAAAAATCGGGTATCTGGGAAGGCTTTATTCCGCACATGAAGGAGTATGAGAATTACAAATATTACATGAGGGGTTATGAAGGACTGGGAATTTATAAAGGAGATCCCTATGCAAATCATTGGGAATTGAGGCCTGGCACTTGTTCTAAAACGAAAAACATACAGCATTCCTGGGATGATACCGCGTGGATGACGCAACGTAAAAAAAATAATTCGCTTAACTCGCCCTGGTCTGTTTACGAAGTGCACCTTGGAAGTTGGATGAAGCCTGATCCGAACGATGAAGACTCCTTTAACTCTTATGCGGAACTAACGAAACTATTAGTGCCTTATGTAAAAAAGATGGGATTTACTCATGTAGAATTGATGCCAGTGATGGAGTATCCTTACGATGCCAGTTGGGGATACCAGGGCACAGGCTATTTTGCGCCCTCCTCTCGCTTTGGAATACCCGAAGATTTTATGGAAATGATCCAGGCCTTTCACCATGAAAATATCGGGGTGATTCTCGATTGGGTACCTTCTCATTTTCCTAACGACCCGCATGGTTTATACCTGTTTGACGGCGCCCATACTTATGAATATGCCGATATGAGAAAAGGATTTCACCCGGATTGGAACTCCTATATTTTCAATTATGAAAGAGGCGAAGTAAGATCGTTCCTAATCAGCAATGCCAGGTATTGGTTTGATAAATATCATATTGACGGAATGCGGGTAGATGCCGTAAGCTCTATGTTGCGATTGGATTATTCCAGGAAAGAAGGGGAGTGGGAGCAGAATGAATTTGGCGGTAATGGAAACATGGAAGCCATTGCGTTTATTAAAAATTTAAATGAAATGGTCTATCGCGATTTTCCAGACGTGCAAATGATCGCTGAAGAATCTACAGACTGGCCGCAAATTACGGGGCTTACCACCGGTGACGCATTGGGTTTTGGAATGAAGTGGATGATGGGTTGGATGCATGATACGATCAACTATTTTAAAGTGGATCCGCTATTCAGAAAAGACCAACAGGATAAATTTACTTTCAGCATGGTTTATTATTACGATGAAAATTTTATGCTGCCGCTGAGCCATGATGAAGTGGTTCATGGAAAATCGCCCATGATCTATAAAATGCCCGGCGATACCTGGCAGAAGTTTGCCAATCTTCGGACGCTGTATTCTTACATGTACACGCATCCCGGGGGAAAACTTCTTTTCATGGGAAATGAATTTGGCCAGACCTCTGAATGGAATTTCTCTAAAGAACTTGACTGGTATTTGCTGAAGTATGAGCCTCATGAAAAATTGCAGCGTTGTGTACAAGATCTAAATCAATTGTATTCTTCGCAACCGGCCCTTTTTCAGAACCAGTTTGACCCAAAAGGCTTTGAATGGATAGACCTTACTCACCGGCAGGAATGCGTGATGGCCTACAAACGTAAAGGCAAAAAAAAGAAGGACGATCTGTTGGTGATTTTTAACATGACCCCTGTGGAAAGAATGAACTGGAAGATACAAACCAAGGGTAAAACTGAATGGAAACAGATATTTTGCAGCGACGACCAGCAATATTATGGAACCGGAAAATTTACGAACCAGGAAATAGAAACAACATACGTGGATAAAAAGAACAAGCTTTTTGAAATAAATCTCCACCTCCCGGCGTTAAGTGCTATAGTACTCCAATAGTGGAATACTATTTGTAAAATTTCCTCCCGGAACAAATTATTCCTTATGAAAAACTTACTCTGCACGGTATGGGTGTGCTTTATCTCACAGGCTTTATGGGCTCAGCATCCGGACAGCGCCCAATATTATTTTAAGAAAGGATTGATGGAATCTGATGCACATCATTTTGCGGTAGCAGGTAAAAGTTTTGATAAGGCCATTCAATTCAATCCCGATTTTACGGAGGCTTATGTAGCCAATGGAAAAGCAAATCTCGAAATGAGCCGGGTGTACGAGGCCACTCAGAATTTTACAAAAGCTTATCAATTGCAACCGTCCAATAATGAGGTGATAAAGAAATTAGCGACTTTATATTTTAATAACCGTCAGTATCAGAAGGCCATTGACCTGGTGCAAAAATGTAAAGATTGCCCTGATGCGGATCGTATTTTGGGAATGAGTTATTATAATACCGAGGATTATGGTAAAGCGCTTACTTTTTTACAAAAAGCTATTTTGAAAAATAATAAAGATGGGCAGGCTGCCTACACGTTGGGACGCACTTACCTGGAACTTGAAAATGAAAAGAGCGCTATTCCACAATTTCAAAAGGCAATAGAACTGGAGCCCGAAAGAAATACCTGGATGTATGAACTGGGCCTCATTTATTATAGCCAGAATGATTTCAAAAATTCCTTAAAATACTTTGATATGGCCATAGATAAGGGCTATAATAAAACCAATGATTTCCACGAAAACTATGGCTTCGCCAAATTGTATTCCGGGGATGTGGAAAATGGAATCAAAAGCCTGGACATGGTTCTTCAGAGAAAGCCTAATAACACCGAACTGTTGAACAACATTGCCCATGCCATGTACGATACCAAACAATATGAAAAAGCCATTGGTTATTATGAAAAATTATTGACCCTCAATCCCAAAGATGCTTCTTCCCTGTTTATGGCGGGGATGACCTTTCAGAAAATGGGGCAAAAAGAAAAGGGCCAGAAGATATGCGACAAGGCCATTGAGATGGATCCATCTCTTGCTAAAAACCGGCAGAAACAGGAAATGCCAATGGGGCTTTAATCTCAAGGGATGAGCTATCAGCCATCAGCTATGAGCCATAAGTTAGGAGTGTCTTTTCACATTTTCACACTGCTAATTCATCATTAGCACATTCACACTTCTTTGTAAAATATTAAAGGCAATTTCTGCCATCAGGTTTTCTTTGTCAAGAGTAGGGTTTACTTCCGTTATTTCAAAGCAGCAAATTTTACGATTTTGCATAAATTTACTTATCAGGTCTTCGGCTTCTCTTTCTTTCAATCCGTTGCTCACGGGAGTTCCTGTGCCTTTTGAAATAGAGGAATCCAGGCAATCCACATCAAAGCTTACATAAATATCGGTACATTCAGAAAGGAAACGAAGCGATGCCTTTACTACATTTTCAGGGCCTTTCCTTCTTACTTCATTGGTGGTAATTACCTTCATCCCATATTTATCAATTAAATGCTTTTCTTCTTTTTCAAAATCCCTTAATCCTATAAAAACAATATTTTCAGGTAATACCCGGGGTTCTTTTTTTCCTGAAGATTTCAATTGATCCCATTGTTTTTTTGTTTTTTCATCCGGCTCATGCACTTTGCATTCTGTGTTGTCTTCACCTATGGAAGCTGCCAGTGGCATTCCGTGCATATTTCCCGAAGGAGTAGTGTAAGGAGTATGCAAATCAGCATGGGCATCTATCCATATCACGCCAAGACGGCTGTTGGGTTTGGCTGCTTTTATTCCGGCTATGGTGCCGCCGGCATTGCTATGGTCGCCACTGATAACTACCGGGAAAAAATTATTTTCCATAGAATCTTTTACCGATTTGGAAACCCTTTCATACATGGTGAGCACGCCACCGATCCTTTTTGCATAAGGAGAATGAATGGGCTCAAATAATAAATGATTTTCGGTTTCTATTTTTTCTGACGGGAAGTGAACAAAGAAATTGCTCATGAAATCTAAAGCCGCTATTTTTATGGCTTCTGTTCCCAGGCTTGCGCCCCGTGTTCCCGCACCAATTTCGCTTGGCACTTCTATTATTTTAATATTTTTCATAAATACTTTTAGAAAATGATCTTTCTTTCATGTCTTTTTGCAAGATAAATTTTCTGGCTTATAGGAGGGTAATTTGCATAAGAAATGAAGACTATTTTTTATTTATGCTCTGTATTATTCATCAGCCGTCATGACTGGTGTTTGAGATTCTTTGAAATGTCTTCCATTTCTTGTTATTAGAATATCACATTCAGCTTTCAGGGCGCTGAAATATTGCAATGAATCTTCGAAATCTGAAAAATTAGAATTAAGTCCTTTTCCAATTATTGATTCATCAAGAGCAAATAATTCAGAAATTATTTTAAACTTTCTTAGTTTTTCTTTTGCAGTCTCTGAATTTTCGTACTTGGTCAAAAGATAATTTACAGTACCATAAGACAATGCTGAAACCGTTATTATAATTTGCCCTTTGTCTGCGAGGGTAGCAATTTTTGCAATGGAATTATAAAAAGGCATTCGTTCCCCTAATGAATCCAACATTATATTGGTGTCGATGATTGAAGGTAAGATTCTACCATTTCTGATAAACTTCTCTTTTGCGTTTCAGCATATTTTTTCGCGCTTTCAATCACTTCTTTGTCCAATTTTAAAATCAATTCGGTGTCAATGATTTAATCTTTTGGTACTCTACAAATATAATTATATTAAGCTGTAGGATATAGAATGACTTTATAAGAAAAAATAAAATTTACCCATAAAAACAAAACCTAAGACGGAATAGCAATGATCGGAACAGTGCTATGATACGCCAGTTTTTTAGTATGGCTGGTTTTGAAGAGCTGGCTTAAATAACTATGCTTGCGGGGTACAGTTACAATGGCATCAATCTCTTTTGTTTCTACAAAACTGCTGATGCCGTCAAGGAAATCAAAAGCTCGCAGGAAAGAAAAATGAGGGTTGTATTCATTCAGTTTTTCTTCCATAGCCTGTCTTTCAATTTTGAATTCATCCGTTAGTTCCACATAGTGCTCACTGTCCACATTTAAAATATCAACATGGGGGCGAAAGGTACTAAGTACTTCTTTCAAAGCAGGAAAAGGTGTAGTGCGTGCAACGTCTTTAAAATCTGAAACAAATACTACTTTCTTCAACCCTGTAAATTTGGCATCCGGTGGAATAATCATAACCGGGCACGAAACATTGCGTATGACATTTAAGGTATTGGTACCCATAAAAACCTGTGTAATTCTTGAGCTGCCAGTAATACCCATGATGACCATATCAATATAATTTCCTAAAACAAAATCCTTGATATTTTCAGCAAAAGAACCATCTTCCGCTGCATAAATAATATTTTCCTTTCCGGAAATAGCAATCTTATTCTTAACTTCTTCCAGTTCCGATTCGGTAACTAACTGGCGCGAGCCTTCTTCTTTAGAAGTTAAAGTGGCAAAACTTATTTTGCCATACACATGGTACAGTATAATTTGGGCATCAGGAATTGCCATGGTTAACTGAACTGCGTATCTCGCTGCATTGAGCGAGGTGTCAGAAAAATCAATTGGAATCAGGAATTTTTTCATGCTAAACTTTTTGCAAATGTAAAGAGTCAAGATTACATAAAAATTTTAACAATTAGGAGAACGAAGGTGCTTTTTTTTAAAATCTGTGAAAAATCTGTGTATAACTATAAAAGTCAATACCACTTTGCCAATCTTTCTTTATGGGAGAACCCATATATTTGCCTGCCTGTGGAAATTAAGTATAAGTGCATTTTAAAAAATAAATCACCGTGAGACTAAAGAGCTTAGAAATAAAAGGATTCAAGAGTTTTGCTGATAAAACGATCCTCAATTTTGATGAAGGGATCACTGGGGTGATAGGCCCCAACGGCTGCGGTAAAAGTAATATTATTGACAGCATCCGCTGGGTAATTGGCGAGCAGAAAATAAGCCAGCTCCGGAGCGAAAACCTCGAAAGCCTTGTTTTCAACGGCTCTAAAAACCGTAGTGCCAGCGGCCTCGCCGAAGTGAGCCTCACTTTTGAAAATACCAAGAACTTATTGCCTACTGAATTCAACATGGTAACCGTTACCCGCAAATATTATAAGAATGGCGAGAGTGAGTACCGTTTAAATAATGTAAGCTGCCGGCTAAAAGACATCCATAATCTTTTTATGGACACCGGCATCAGCACAGACAGCTACGCTATTATTGAACTCGGGATGGTGGATGATATCATAAAGGATAAAGAAGGCAGCCGCCGCCGGATGCTGGAGCAGGCCGCAGGCATCACCATTTATAAAACAAGAAAACGCGAAGCCAAACTAAAGCTGGATGCCACCGAACAAGACCTGGCGCGTATAGAAGACTTGCTGTTCGAAATAAATAATCAATTAAAAACCTTAGAAAGCCAGGCCAAAAAAGCAGAGAAATATTATGAAATAAAAAAAGAGTACCGCGATATAAGTATTGAGCTGGCCAAGGCGGCGCTGGAAGGCTTTAATGTTACGTACCACGATTTAAATGAGCAGCAGAAAAATGCGACCGATAAAAAAATTCAACTGGAAGCGGTAATTGCCACTGAGGAAGCGGCTTTAGAAAAGGAGAAAACCGGGTTTATAGAAAAAGAAAAAGAACTACAACAGCAGCAACATGCTTTTAACGAGATAAATGATTCGCTGCGCCAGAAAGAGAATACAAAAAACCTGAGCGCCCAGCGTTTGCAATATTTAAACGAAAGAGAAAACAGCTTAAAAGATTTTTTAGGCAAAGCCGAAGGGCAATTAAAAGGCATTGACGAAAGCATTCAGTTTACGAGGCAGCAAATAGGCGATGAAGAGGTGAAACTTGCTGAACAAAAAGAGCAGTTGGAAACGCTTAAGAAAAATGCCGAAGAAAAAAGAAGTGTTTTTGATGAAAAAAGATCGGCGGTGGACCTGCTGCGCCAAACACAGATGCAATTGCAACGTAATCATTTTGACGCAGAAAAGAAAGTGGCCGTGGCAGATACTTCTATAAATAATCTACAGCGTTCTATTGCCCAGATAGAGGAAGAGCAAAAGCAGCGCGTGGAAACTCTTTTGGTGCTTGAACAAGAAAAGAAGCAAAAAACAGAAGCACTTAATGATAAAAAAGTAGCGCTGGAGGATTTAAAAAATCAGAATCAATTTACCAAAGAACAGATTTTGGAAAGCCAGGCAGCGCTTGAAAAATTGCGTAGCGAACTGGCGCTGGAAAGCCGTACGCTGGATGCCAAACAAAATGAACACGACTTGTTGAAAAGTCTGGTTGATAAAATGGAAGGCTATCCGGAGAGCGTAAAATTTTTGCACAACAACAAAGCATGGGATTATACGGCGCCCCTGCTTTCAGATATTATTTATGTAAAAGAAGAATACCGGGCCGCGGTTGAAAATGTGCTGGAGCCTTATCTCAATTATTATGTAGTGGACAATCTGAACGAGGGCCTTACGGCGGTTCACCTGCTGGACACGCATAAAAAGGGCAAAGCCAATTTTTTCCTGCTGGATCAGTTGGATTCGATGAACCATGCGCCGGCAAAACTTCCGGATACCATTGCTGCTTTGGATATTATTGAAACGGATGACAAGTACCGCCATCTCGCGGACTACCTTTTGGGCAATGTTTTTATTGCAGAAAATGAAGAAGCGCTGCAAGCCGGCCCCAATGGCTTTGGCGATGCGGTGATCCTGGAAAGAAACGGAAAATATGTAAAGGGAAAGTATTCTCTTACGGGTGGAAGCGTGGGTTTGTTTGAGGGTAAAAAAATAGGCAGGGCCAAGAACCTGGAAAAGCTAATGGAGAAAATTTTGGTTCAGCAAGCCAAAGTGAATGAATTGAAAGAAAGCATCCGTCAAAAGTCCGGCGAAATAATTGCCTTCAACCAGCAACTGAATGAGAACGCCATTCAGCAGACACAGCAGGCGATCAACGACCTGGTGAATGCTTCTTATTCTATTCAAAATAAGATGGAGAATATTCTTCATCAGCAGGGAAATGCTGACAACCGTTTAAAGGAAATGAATCAGCAACTGGAACAAAACCATGCAGCCATAAAAGAAACGAGGAATCTTTTAGAAGACCTGATAGACCAGGTGGGAGAGCATAATGCCCGCATGAAAATTACCAGCGATGAATTTGCAAAAGCCGAACAGGAATTTAACGAGGTAAACCGCCTGTACAATGACAATAATATTCAGCTTACCCGTCAGCAAAGCAAGGTAAATTCACTAAACCAGGAGCTTGAATTTAAGACGCGGCAATTTACCGACCTGAGTACGCAAAGCGAAAACAGCAAGCACCAGTTAAAGGAATCTGCGGAAAATATTTCCACTACGTCGAAGGAATTAAAAGCGCTGGAAGAAGATGTGATCTCGTTGCTGAAAAATAAAGACGCCGAAGAAAAGAAACTGAATGAAGCTGACCAGGCCTATTATAATTTGCGCAACGGATTGAACACAAAAGAAAGTGAGTTGCGTGGCAAACAAAAATCGAAAGAGCAAACGGATGCATTATTAACCGAAATAAAAGATAAACTGAATGAACTGAAGCTGCACCTTGCCGGAATGAAGGAAAGATTGCAGGTGGAGTTTAAGGTGGACCTTGATGTGATCCTGGATGAAGAAAGAACTACCCAGGTACCTTTGGAAGAATTGCAGGCCAAAAATGACCGTATGAAGAAGCGGCTGGAGAATATGGGCGAAATAAACCCTACGGCCATAGAGGCTTTCACCGAAATGAAAAAGCGTTTTGATTTTATTGGCGAGCAAAAGAATGACCTGGTAACCGCCAAAGAATCTTTATTACAAACGATACAGGAAGTGGAAACCACTGCCAATCAAAAATTTCTGGAGACCTTCAATAAGGTGCGGGAAAATTTTCAGAATGTGTTTAAAGCGCTTTTTACGGAAGACGACACCGCCGATATGATAATGGATAACCCGGATAACCTGGCGGAAACCGGGATTGATATTGTGGCTAAGCCGAAAGGAAAGAGGCCCACCAGCATTACCCAGCTTAGTGGCGGAGAAAAAACATTAACGGCCACGGCCCTTTTATTTGCTATATATCTTATAAAACCTGCACCCTTCTGTATTATGGATGAAGTAGATGCGCCCCTGGACGATGCCAATGTGGGCAAGTTTACCCAAATGATCCGTAAGTTCAGCAAAGAATCGCAATTCATTATTATCACACACAATAAAATGACGATGGCTTCGGTGGATATTATTTATGGTGTTACCATGCAGGAGCCAGGCGTAAGTAAATTGGTACCGGTAGATTTCCGGGGATTAGATCACCAGTTTGTAAATTAACGCCGATAAGATTGCCCGCCTGTCTTGTACTTTCTGGCAGGCTTCTGTGCCAGAAGTCATTTATAATAACAAGCTATTCCTGGCGCATTATAATGATGGATCTATTTTTCCTTATTATTCACCAGCATCCATTTCGCCGTTTCATAGATAGCCGAGGTTAATTGCGAAAGCGATTTTTTTATGGAATCTTTTTGTGCGGGGTTTATGGTAAAGGAATGAGGAGTAAGGGGCATCAGTTCTTCTTTGTGAATCTGCAGATTTTTCATAAAGAAAAAATCATTGGTAACCACTCCGATGTTTCCTTCATCGTGGTGAATAATGAAAGCGGCATCCAGTTTATTTTTCGAGTTCAGCAGATCTCTTCCAAGGGTGGTGTTTACATACGGGTGGTGCAGCATACCGGCAATGGTGGGTAGCACATCTATTTGCGACACTACTTCATCATGTGTTTTGGGCGTTAATAATTCTGGCGCGTAAAACAAAAGGGGCACGTGCTCGTCGCTCAGTTTCCCCAGGTTCAGTTCATCAGGATATACAAAGGAGGTTTCCCCACCCACGCCGTGGTCGCCCACAAAAACAAAAATTGTATTACTAAACCAACTTTGTTTTTTAGCTTCTTCTATTAATTTTTTAAAACAATAATCTGTGTAGCAAAATGCCTGGAATTCTTTTAAAGATTCAAACCCATATTTCTGCAAGGTATCTTCATTTACGATCCTTCTTTCAAAGTCAGTATCCTCCTCCGGAATACTGTACGGGCGGTGGTTATCGGCAGTTTGTATTACGGCAAAGAAAGGTTTTTTTTCCTGCGAGAAAACATTTTGAGCTTCCATGAAAAGGTCTTTGTCGCTGATGCCCCACACATTCAGCGGTTTGGACTGGTACGAGCCCTCCTGGTACACATTTACATTGTTGATGTTTTTTATCAGCCCTTCAAAATTATTAAAGTCGCTGCTGCCGCCAATGAAATAATAGTTGTTGTAATCTTCGAATTCATTGATGATGGTATGTTGATTGATGGCCGCCGGATTTCGCGTAGAGAATTTAGAAAGCTGCACATCGGGGATGCCCGTTATGGTGGCAAACACACCGCGTGCCGTGCCAAAAGTGGGCGTAAAGCATCGGTTAAAGAAGATGCCGCTGTCGCACAATTGTTTAAAGTAGGGCGTGGTGTTAAGAGGGTTGCCGCTCATGCTGCTTTTGTACATGCTGAAGCTTTCACAGATCACAAGAATTATATTGGGCCTGCTTTCCAGCGATTTACTATTGGGTAAAACTTCCCTGGAATAATCTTTATCATCAGTCTCCTTCGGACTCAATTGTAAAAAATCAGCAATCAGCGGAAAATATTCTTTGGCCTTTGCATCCTCAAAAGACGGCTTGCGAAAACGCAGCGTGGTAAAAAAATTTTGTAGGGGATTTAAGGCTACGTACGATTTGAAATTATCGTTAAGCTCAAATGCATCTTTCCATTTCAAAGGGTGAAAAGAAAAAACGCCATACACGCACCAGCATAAAAAAAGAATGGTGCCGGCATGCCAGCGTTTTTTATAAACCATATTTTCCTGTAGATTCCTTTTGGTGGTTTGCACATGAGTCCGCTTAAAAAGCTTGGACAGCAATACTACTGACAACACAAGCGCCGTAATTAACCACACCATCGGGTAGCTTTGCCAGAGCATTTTAAAAGAAATAACCGGGTCTTCTGCAAAATTTAAGGCGCTTGCATTAATGCGGGTATGATTGTAGCTGAAGTTTCCAAAATCGGCTCCGTAAAAAAATAAAACAAACAAGGTGGCTATGGCCAGATAATAGGACCACACCTTTTTATTTCTTTCAGAGAAGAACGGAGAAAATTTTGGATAAACCGAAAGGATGGCTATGGGCAAAAGTATGATGGAAATCCATTTTGCATCGTAGCGAAAGCCAAGCCGGAACGAGGGAAACAGGGAAAAGACAGATACATTGGCGGGAATAAAGAGAACCACGGTAGCTATTCTTAGTATGGTAAAAATGAAAAGGTATATCAGTGAAATTTTAAAGATCCACTGGATGGTTAAGGGAATATTCTCCGGTATGTTCGCTTTTAAGGTCATGGTTCAAAAAAAGGTAGTTTACAACAGTTTCTCTTTATGGATGAGCCGCTGCCTTTTTATTATGGTACAGCATGTACTTTGCCGTTTCATAATAGGCGTCTGCTAAAGATTGTAATATTTTTTTATCCTCTTGTGCCGCAGTGGTGCGGGGTATAGGCAGATTGTCCTTTGAGGAGCGAAAATTTTCTTTCCCGCTTATCAGGTTATGCGTATAGGCATATTCATCGGTTACCATCCCAATCTGTTTAATGTTGGGATCAAATAAAAAAGCTGAGTTTTGAAAACGCACAGGGGTTTGAGCGGTATCAAATAAATTTTTGCCCAAAGTGGTATTTACAAAAGGAATTTTTGCCAGCGCAGAAACGGATGGCAAAAGGTCCAGTTGCGAACAGGTTTTATTTATTCGCTGAGGCGATAATAAGGAAGGCGCATAAAAAAGCAACGGCACGTGCTGAGTGGTTAGCCCACTGGCTTCCCAGGCTTTGGGAAACATATCGCCGGCATCGCCCCTGATACCATGATCGCCCACAAAGACAAAAATGGTATTGTTGAAGTAGGCTTCTTTTTTGGCCGCTTCTATAAATTTCTGAAAACTAAAGTCAGTATATCGGAAAGCATTTAATTCTTCATTGCTGTAAAATCCATATTTCCTCAAAGAATCGGTGTCATATTTCTTTAAAGAAAATTCATGGGTATCTTCTTTCGGAATGGTGTAGGGGCGATGGTTATCTGCCGTTTGTATCACTGCAAAAAAAGGCTTTTTCTGATCTTTTAAAACCTTGTTGGCTTCAAGAAATAATCTTTTATCACTAATGCCCCACACATCTATAGTTTGAGATTTATAATTTTCTTCTTCAAATAAGTGCAATCCGGTAAGGTTGTTGGTAAGTAGCCCTCTTATGTTGGCCCAGCTTGAGCTTCCGCCTATAAAATAAAACTTTTCGTACCCTTTATAATCATTAATGAGAGAATGCTGATCCACATAGCCGGGATTGCGGCTGGAAGTGTTGGGATATTCCACATCGGGGATGCCAGTGATGGTGCCCCATACACCCCGTGCCGTTCCATAAGCCGGAGTGAAACACCGGTCGAAGAAAATTCCCTGCCGGCACATCTCATTAAAATAAGGTGTGGTGTTCAGCGGATTTCCATACATGCTGCTTTTGTAAGCCGAAAAGCTTTCGCAGATAACCACTACCACATTGGGCTGATGGGCTGGCACTGCCACTTCATGAATTCTTTTATAATTTAAATGAGCGCTATCCGGATCTTTAATATCCAGGTATTGAGCCATCAGCGGATAATACGCTTTTACCTTTTTAAGATCAAAAGAGGAATTACGGAATTGTAAAGTGCTTAAGAAGCTTTGTATCGGGTTTAGAGCAAGGTTGGCTTTAAAGTCATCATCAAAAGAAAACGCATCACTCCACCGCAGTGGATATTGATTGATCCTTCCGAAAATACCGGTTCCTAACACTAAAGTAAATACAATGCTTACAAAGATTTTAGCCAGGCTGCTACCTTGATAAAGGGAGGGCCTTGTTTTTCTGAACCACCAGGTTATTAACCCATATAATACGATAGTACTTATAACAATAAGAATCCCTATCGTAAAAACAGGGTACGTTTCCCAAACCATATTCAATGAAATTTTTGCGTCGCCTGCATAGTTCATCACACCGGCATTTAGCCGCTGGTGCAGGTAATCATAATGCTGAAAGTCAACAGCGTAGAGGAATACAAGGACTATCGTTATCAGCAGAAAATAAATTTTAAAAACTTTTCGTGAAAAGTTGTTTTCAAAAGGATTACAGTTTTTAGTAACCCAAAGCCATACCAGTATAAGGGCAAATAAAATTCCCATATACAGTAATGACGAAACGGGCATATGCCCTTTTTTCATAAAAATAATAAGCAGCGTCATCACTATAACGGTAACCAGTAAGCGAAAAATACTGGCCACTGAAAGGCGTTTCTTTTCATTAAAATGTAAATAAAGATTGCCTATGAGAAATGGAAAAAGAACAATGCCGCAAACGATCCGGGTATCAAAATTAAGGCCGAGGAGAAAAGCTTTAAAGCTATTGGAAAATGAATATTCCAGCGGCTTGTAATGGAAGTAAAACACAAAACGCATGGCAGTCATAAAAATCAGAAAGGCGAGGGCGGTTAAAAACATCCATTTTATAAGCCGGGGGAAAACTATTTTTTTCATTCAGAAAAATTAAGGATATGGAAGTGTTTGATTTAATAAAATAATTAGGAAAAAAAGCAAATGTAAATATTTAGCCAATGAATTTAAGCAATGGTTATTTTTGTGTTGATGAGTTTATTAGAAATAGCTAATGCCAACTTTTTACCCGATGTAATAAAACAATTGGATTACCGGTTATTTTCAAAAATGAACGGGCAATGGCATACGCCTTTTTTTGATGTATTTCTGCCCTTTATCCGGGAGCCTTTTTTGTGGTTGCCTTTCTATTTTTTCCTGATCCTGTTCGCGGTATTCAATTTTAAAGTGAATGGATTTTATTGGGTTTTATTTTTTATTTTGAATGCGATGCTTAGCGATTTTGTAAGCAGCACGCTCATAAAAGAAAATTTTATAAGGCTACGGCCCTGTCGTGACCCGCTTTTGGCCGATCAGGTACGTTTCCTCGTAAGTTATTGCCCCGTTAGTTCCAGTTTTACTTCTTCTCATGCGGCTAATCATTTTGCCGCAGCAATGTTTATATTTACAACATTCAGGAAAGCCATTAGTGCCAAATGGGCTTATATTTTTATATGGGCATTCGCTATTTCTTACGCACAGGTATATGTGGGAGTTCATTTCCCTTTTGATATATTTTGCGGGGCGATAGTAGGAGTCATTCTTGGATACATTCCAGCAACAATCTATAACAAAAAAATAGGATTGTTGCCTCACTGAAACATAAATATATGGTTGAATTGCTTATTTTATTTGTTCTTATTTTTCTAAACGCCTTTATTGTATTGTGTGAAACCGCATTAATTGCCGTAAAAAAAACCCGGTTGGAGGGAAGTGCTTTAAGAGGTGATTTGAAATCCAAAGCGGCTTTGGAACTTAAAGAAAACCCGGATATATTTTTGTCAACCACCCAGATATACATTACGCTTATCGCAATTTTAACGGGTGTGTATTCCGGGGAAAAGTTTGGCAGCTACCTGGAGCCTTATCTTGAACAGGTAGGTTTCTTAAAGCATTACGCAGCCACTATATCTACAGTGATTGTGGTGATCATTGTTACCTTTTTGTCTATTCTCTTTGGTGAATTGGTTCCCAAAAAAGTGGCCATTATGCGCCCTGAAAAGATTGCCAAAGGAGTAGCGCAGCCAATAAAAATGCTTAGCACGCTTTCTTATCCGCTTGTATGGCTTTTGAGCACGCTGAACTCAGGAATTTTTAAACTGTTTAACATTATACCCGGAACCGAGAGCCAGGTAACAGAAGAAGAGATCAAAGCCATGATAAATGAGGGAAGTGAAATGGGCGCCATTGAGGAAGAGGAAAAAGATATTATTCAAAGGGTATTTCACCTTGGCGACAGAAATATTACTTCGTTGATGACGCACCGCACGGATATTATCTGGTTTGAGATGGATGAAAATATTATTTCGGTAAAAGAGAAAATGAAAGAGTTTCAACATTCGGTGTACCCGATTTGCAAAGAGACCATTGACGATCTTGAAGGAATTATATATGTAAAAGATATGTACCTGCAGCCGGATGCGCCGCTTTCGTCCCTGATAAGAAAAGCTTTGTTTGTGCCTGAAAATAATTCTGCCTACCAGGTGCTTGAGAAAATAAAGAACACCAAAATTCACTATGCCTTTATTGTGGATGAATATGGTAGCCTGCAGGGCATGATAACAGTAAAGGATATTTTAAAAGCCATTGTGGGAGAAATGCCTGAAGAAGAAGATGATGATTATGAAATTGTGGAAAGGAAAGACGGTAGTTTTTTAGTTGACGGGCAGATCCAATTCTATGACTTCCTGACGAGGTTTGATAAAACGGATTGGATAGATGAAAGTGAAAACGAATTTGATACCATGGCAGGATTTATTTTACACGAGTTGAAACGTATTCCCGGAGCAGGCGACACTTTTGAATGGCGGGGCTTCGATTTTGAAATTGTTGATATGGACGGCCAGCGCATAGACAAAGTGATTGTTAAAATATCTGACGAAATAAGACAGAGTATGGAGGATTGAGAAAAGTGGTATGTATCACGAATTAGTTAAAATAATTCAACACACCAGGTTCTTTTCCAGATGACTCCGGCGGCCAGTTGGTTGATGCCTTCTTTATTTGTCAACTGGTAATTATGTTGAATATTATCTGCTATGCCGCACCAGGGCTCCAAACAAACAAAAGGGGCATCTTTAGCAGCCCAAATTCCAAAATAGGGAAAGCCTTCAAACGAAAACGTCAGGCCATGTGGATCTTTATCAGAATACAATCGTATTTGATCACTGCTGATGTGTTTTAAAACTATAGCATCATCATAAAACAAGGAAGATTTGAGCAGTAATCTTTTATCATTAAGCGGCAGTGTTTCGGTATCATCCTTTGTCAAGCCATTATGCAAAAGAAAGCGTTGTAAAGTAGTATCGTTATTGAATTTCAATGTATAATCCTCGTATTGCAGTTTATCATTCAATGGTACCTTGAAAGCGGGATGGCCGCCAACAGAAAAGTACATATCAACATCATTAACATTCTGAACCATATAGCTGCAATAAAGAGAATGCTGTTTGATCTCGTATTGAATCTGAAAAATAAATTGGAACGGATATACTGCAAGTGTGTCCGCATTGCTTTGTAAGGTGAATATGGCAGAGCTGAAAGAAGTTTTTTTTGCTTCAAAAACTTTATCTCTTGCAAAGCCATGACGTGGCAAATGGTATTCTTTTTCATCAAAAATATATTTACCATCTTTCAATTCGCCTATAATCGGAAATAACACAGGCGCGTGTTTGCCCCAATAATTTGAATTAGCCTGCCATAAATATTCAAGCGCATTTAATTGTATGCTTTGCAACTCAGCGCCTTTTTCACTTATCATAACTACAAGATCATCGTTTTCTATTTGTATCATTCGCCAAAATTACAAGCATTTCTTTTGTAGCAATTTTTTACATAATTATCTGATAGGGCTCTTCTCATTTGGTATTTATATTTTACCAAGTCCTTACGGTTACCAAAAACATTTTACAGTAACAATACTGTCAACTGCGGCATTATATGCTTCTTCAAAATCTGTGCATGTTTATTAATTCAGCAAGGCGGCAATTTTGTTTTGCAATAATCTTTTTTCATTTTCCGATTGTGTCAGGTTGATGGCCATCTCAAAATATTTCTTCGCTTCAGTGGGATGATGCAGGCGCGAATGTATTTCACCAAGTAAAGAGGGATAGAGATAAAAAGATTTTATTTTCTCCAGGTTGCTGATCTCTTCCATTGCCTGCAGCGCTTTGTCTGCTCCGAGCGCTTCCATTATGGCAACGACCTTATTCAACTCTGCAATTGGTGACGGTGATGCGGCACATAGCCATTCATACAATTTTAAAATTTGCTGCCAGTTTGTTTTTTCAAAACTTTGGGCTGTACAATGTTCAAAGGCTATGGCGGCTTCTATGTGGTAAGAACTGATTTCATTGCCAAATGCTGCTATGTTCATATACCGGTTTCCTTCTGCAATTAAATTGAAATCCCATTTACTTCTGTCTTGTTTCGGGAGTAAAATTATTTCTCCCGCTGCTGTCAAACGGCTTTCATTTCTTGCAGAATGAAAACACATTAGTGCCATCAAAGCATAAACCTGGGGAAGTTGTGTTTGTTTATTTTCTGTGAGCAATTTGCAAAGTAACATAGCTTCGGTAATCAAATCTTCCCTGATTAATTTTTCTGAATGAGTGGAATTATACCCTTCGTTAAAAAGGAGATAAACAGACCTGAGTACCGCGTCTGTTCTTGGTTTTAGATCTCCTGAAGAGGGAAATTCTAATTTTATTTTTTCTTTTCTGAAAAATTCCCTGGCCCTGTAAAGGCGTTTAGAAATTGTATCCTCCGAGGTGAGAAATGTTTTTGCAATTTCAGCGGTACTGAAA
>JBDSOE010000113.1:0-5960 GCA_039915005.1 Ginsengibacter sp. | reverse complement strand
AAGAAAATTTAATTGTTGCCTAATTGTAATTGCTCACTTACTTTTTTTAAGAGATGATCCACGTCAAATGGTTTCGATATAAAATCATTGGCGCCATAATCGGCAATGGTTGCCGCTGCGCCCGGATGGGCAGAGAACATGATCACTGGAATGTGTTTGGTTTCTTCATTAGACTTTAATTGTTTGCAGATCACTCTTCCATCGTAGCCTGAAATAAGTACATCTAATAAAATGAGATCCGGTTTAAATGTCTCAATTTTTGGAAAAGTGTTTTCGCCTTTTGCGGTTACTTCCACTTTATAGCCTCTCATGGATAATAAAATTTCCATTACAGATAAAATATCAAGGTCATCGTCAATTACTAATATTTTAGACATATTCTTTTCTATAAATCGGTTTGTTTGTGAACAGGTATTTGTAAATTAAATTTCGTTTCCTTATTCCTGATACTTTCCACCCATATCTTTCCTTTGTGGTTTTTTACTATTTGCTGAGAAAGGTATAATCCAATTCCTAAGCCTGGATAGGTTTCTTCTTTTTCTCCCGGTATTCTGTAAAACCTGTCAAATATTTTAGGAAGATGGATCTTATCAATTCCAGTTCCGAAATCTATAACGCTAAGATTTACGAATTTAGTATTTTCTGAAAGCTTCACAATAATTTTATCATGGTTTTCTGAGTATTTGATTGCGTTGGTTAATACGTTTTCTATGGCCTGCAACAGTCTTTCGCTATCTCCTTTAATAAATGCTTTGCTGCTTCCCTGTATTTCAATCCGGTGAGTGGGAGTGGTTAATTGTATTTTTTTTACAATTGAATTTACCAGTTTATAAAAAGAAAAAACAGACCATTCAAAATGTAAGGAACCCGATTGAAGGCGGGAGAGATCGAGAAGGTGATTGATTAATTCCGTAATTTTATTTACCTGTTCTACTGCACCGGATGCAAACGAGGCGTATTTTTCTTCTTTATTGTTTTTGAAATATTCTTCTATTAAATGAAGATAGACGTTGAGAGAAGTTACCGGGGTTTTCAGTTCATGGCTTGCCGCAGTAATGAACTGGCCTTTCCTATGTTCCAATTCTTTTATTTCGTGGATATCAACACACGACCCAATGTACCCGTCAAAAATTTTGTTTTTGGTATAGCGCGGTTTGCCATTGTCTAATATCCAGCGATATTGTCCATCATTCCGGCGCAAACGGTATTCCATTTTAAAGGCTTCTCTTTTTTCAAAAGATTCCTTGTAAATTTTAATACATTTTTTTAGATCGTTTGGATGAATGCCTTCTAACCAACCATTGCCATATTCTTCTTCGGGTGTGCGGCCTGTAAACTGAAGCCACGCTTTGTTAAAAAAAATACGAAGGTTATCTGCGTTGGATACCCATAAGAGAACCGGGGCCGAATTGGCCATATCCAGAAATTGTTCTTCTAAGAAAACACCCTTTTTAGAAGTATTAATAGAGACTCTTTTTTTTTCGTGTTCAATATTCATGCGATAGAATTCAAATCAGAAAAAGAGCAGCCGGTTTCAATCGAAAATACTTTCCATGATATTCCTTCTGTTGCGTTGAAACAAACTGATCTTTGTAATAGAGGCTTCTAATGGCATCAAACTTTGTTCCTAATTTTATTTAACACTTCTCAACTTCTAATTATTTATTAATATCCTCTAATTTTTTACTCAGGTTTTGGTTAATTGCTTCCAGAAACTCTTCGGTATAGAGATAATCGTTTCCGTGCGAAACCTTATTGCCACTTACACACACGGCAAGGTCCTTGGTCATTTTCCCGCTTTCCACTGTTTGAATACATACTTCTTCAAGCGCTTGGGCAAAATGAATTAATTGTTGATTGTTATCAAGTTTTCCTCTAAAAGCCAAGCCTCTTGTCCAGGCAAAAATGGAAGCAATGGGGTTTGTTGAGGTAGGATTTCCCTTCTCATGTTCACGGAAATGCCTGGTAACGGTTCCATGAGCGGCTTCTGCTTCCAGGATTTTTCCATCAGGCGTTATTAAAACGGAAGTCATTAATCCGAGTGAACCGAAGCCTTGTGCCAGTGTATCACTTTGTACATCACCATCATAATTTTTGCAGGCCCATATAAAATTGCCATGCCATTTTAATGCGCTGGCTACCATGTCGTCAATCAGGCGATGCTCATACGTAATACCTGCTGTTTCAAATTGGGTTTTAAATTCATTTTCAAAAATGGTTTGAAAAATATCTTTAAATCTTCCGTCGTATTTTTTGAGTATCGTGTTTTTTGTAGAAAGATATAAGGGCCATTTTTTATTCAGCGCCATATTGAAACAGCTTCTTGCAAAGCCTTCAATACTTTCATCAATATTATACATGCACATGGCCACGCCATCACCTTTGAAATCGTGTACATCGAAAGTTTGTGGCTCTCCGTTTTCAGGAGTAAATGTCATCGTGAGTTTTCCTTTCCCTTTTATAACTGCATCAGTTGCCCGGTATTGATCGCCATAAGCGTGACGGCCAATGATAATAGGAGCGGTCCAATTGGGAACAAGTCTCGGAATATTCTGCATTACAATAGGCTCGCGAAAAACGGTGCCATCCAAAATATTTCTGATAGTTCCGTTGGGGCTTTTCCACATGTGCGTTAAATGAAATTCTTTTACTCTCGCCTCATCGGGAGTAATGGTGGCGCACTTTATTCCTACACCATATTTTTTAATGGCATTAGCGGCATCTATGGTTACCTGGTCGTCAGTGGCATCACGGTGTTGAATGCTGAGGTCAAAATATTTTATTTCCACATCCACATAACGAAGTATGAGTTGGTCTTTAATAAATTTCCAGATTACACGGGTCATTTCATCTCCATCAATTTCTACTACCGGGTTGGCTACTTTAATTTTTGTCATGGGGCTGTTTTATAAGTTTTAAGTTTTGTGAGTTTTGCAATATTATCAAAATCTTTGTCATTATGGAGAAGTGGAATATTGTTGTTAATACAAATTACTGCTATTAAACAATCATTAGGCTTTGTTATTGTAACTCCTTTTGTCTTCAGAAATCTAATGATGCTGCATTAATGGCCGTTTCTATTTCGTTGAACTGAAAGAATTCAAGCGATAATAAGAGCCCCTTAATAGAATCAAAGGTTTTTCTATCTCTTATGCCTTGAAGAATCTCTTGTAAGATTACCGGTAAAATAATAACGGATTTATTTTCAAGTAGCTTATCGGCAGTATTTGTTTTGTCACTAATTGTAGTATTGAAATAATCAATCCAAACACTAGTACCAATGATTGTCCCATTTATCATAAGTTCTCATTTCTTCCAGGTTACCTTCCCATTTTATTTTTCCTCTTAAGGAACGGAGCTTTTTTATTTTTTCGGTTCTGATTATTTCTTCCAATGCACGATTAACCATTTCTTTCTTGCTTTTTGACCCAGGTTAATTTAATTGCTTCTTCGAGTAGCTTATCATCTATATCAATATTTGTCCGCATAATTTGGAAACTTTTATACACAAATATATCCAAATTCATACACATCAAGGACCCTACAAATTCTTAATAATGGCATCTCCAAATTCACTTGTTTTTAATAAAGTCCCACCTTTCATCAGGTTATAAAAATCTATGGTTACGGTTTTGTTTCTGATGGTTTTTCCAACCGAATTGGTAATCATTTCCGCAGCATCTCTCCAGCCCATGTATTCCATCATCATCACCCCACTTAAAATCAATGAGGAAGGATTCATGCTGTCGGTGTTGGCAAACCGTGGCGCAGTACCGTGTGTAGCTTCAAACACTGCATGGCCTGTTAGGAAATTAATGTTGGCTCCCGGTGCAATACCGATTCCGCCTACTTGTGCAGCCAGCGCATCACTAATGTAATCGCCATTCAGATTGAGCGTAGCAATGATGGAATAATCCTGCGGAGCAAGAAGAGCCTGTTGTAAAAAATTATCAGCGATGGCGTCTTTAATAATTATTTTACCTCCAATAACTGCTATACGCATATCTTCATTGGCTACCGCCTCGCCGCGTTCCTTTTTGGTGGCTTCCCATTGATTCCAGGTGTAAACTTCATTTTTAAATTCGCGTTCTGCCAGTTCGTAGCCCCAGTTTTTGAAAGCGCCCTCAGTAAATTTCATGATGTTGCCTTTGTGAACGATAGTTACGGATGGTAATTTATTGTCAATGGCATATTTTATGGCAGCGCGTATTAATCTTTCTGAGCCTTCTTTACTCACGGGCTTTATGCCAAGTGATGAGGTTTCAGGGAAACGGATGTTTTTTACATGAAGCTCATTTTGCAAAAAATTTAATAATTTTTTTGCTTCCGGGGTTCCGGTCATGTATTCAATTCCGGCATAAATATCCTCTGTGTTTTCTCTGAAAATAACCATGTTCACTTTTTCTGGTTGCCACATAGGAGAGGGAACTCCTTCAAAATATTTAATAGGCCGGAGGCAAACATAAAGATCCAAATCATGTCGCAGCGCCACATTTAGGCTGCGTATGCCGCCGCCTACCGGAGTAGTAAGTGGCCCTTTGATGGATAATAGATATTCTCTGAAAGTTTACATAGTTGCTTTCGGCATCCACTCCCCGGTTTTATTAAATGCTTCTTGGCCCGCTAATACTTTTAACCAGGTAATTTTCTTTTTCCCATGGTAAGCTTTTTCGATAGCCGCGTTAAAAACGCGCACACTTGCTTTCCATATATCAGGGCCTATGCCGTCGCCTTCTATAAATGGTATGGTTGGATGATCGGGTACGATCAGTTTTCCATTACTACCCATTGAAATTTTATCTGTCATAATTTTTGTTTTTTTGATAATACGAATTTCTTTCTCTAATAACACGAATGAAAACGTCAACTTATTCAACATACTTTCTGTCCCTACATTTATACTTCAGTAACTCTATAGAGATTATATTCTCTGTTTTGAAATAGTATAATTCGTGTGATTTGTGAAAAAAGTTCGTGTTGTTTAATTCGTATTTATAATTTGTGTTGTTCAATTTTTAAACTGCAGTTCACCCATTCATTATCCAAACTTACGCCTTCATATTTTTTATAAAAATTTATTGCCGGTTCATTCCATTCCAACACTTGCCATACCATTCCTTTCAGTTTTTTTTCTTTTGCTTCTTCTATCAATTGATCAAATAATAATTTACCAATTCCTTTCCCGCGCCAGGGTTCGTTTACCAGGATGTCTTCTAAATACATACGCTGCCCTTTCCATGTGGAGTAGCGAATATAATAAAGCGCAAAACCAACCACTTTGTTTTCAACTTCCCCTACAAATGCCCACCACACCGGATTCTCACCGAAACCACTTTCTACAAAATGATCAAATTCTACTGTAACTTCTTCGGGTGCTTTTTCATAAACAGCCAGTTCATTGATGAGTTGCATCATTGCCTGGCAATCATTTTTTAAAGATCTTCTTATTTGTATTTTACTCATGATTTTATAAGTTCCTGATTTTTAATTTATCCCTTCGTTGCCTGTTCCAGATCCTCCAAAATATCTTCTATATTTTCTATGCCCACACTCATTCTTATCAGTCCATCTGTAATGCCATATTTTTCACGGTCTGCCTTTGGAACGCCGTAATGCGTCATGGATGCGGGATGAGACAAAAGCGTATCGCAGGTTCCCAAAGAAACCGCTCTTACACATGTTTGTAATTTATTGATGAATTTTTTTCCGGCTTCCAATCCGCCTTTCATTTCAAAACTCAGCATTGGGCCGGGATGTTTCATTTGTTTTTTAGCCGTTGCAAAATCAGGATGAGAAGTTAGCCCGAGGTAATTTACCTTGCTTATTGCAGAATTTTTTTCAAGAAATTCAGCAACCTTCATGGCATTGGAGCAATGTCTTTCCATTCTTATTTCCAGAGTTTTCATCCCCTGGGTAAGTAAAAATGCATCAAAAGAATTGCTGTTGCCGCCTAATAAGCG
>JBDSOE010000006.1:0-11257 GCA_039915005.1 Ginsengibacter sp. | reverse complement strand
AAGTATCATCTCCCATGCCTCCAAACCATTGGCGGCTTCCAGCAAACGATAGTTGGCATTCATACTTTCTGCAAGAAAGGAACGTAATTCTTTATTGTCTTCCACAATCATCAATAAAGGAAGGGTATCAGCCACTTCTTGTACTATTTTTTTTGTATAAGCCGGAGCCTGCATAGCGCTTGTGGCAGCTTCCGTGATGCCAGGCATTTTCTGCACCGGTATCTCCACTCTGAAAGAAGTGCTTTTACCCGGTTCACTTTTCAGCGTAATGCTTCCCTTCATCAATTCCGTAAGTTCCTTTACCAAAGCAAGGCCAATGCCGGTTCCCTGGTAATTGCGAATGGAGGAGTCATCGGCCTGGTAAAATCTATCAAATACTTTTTTCTGTTCCGCTGGCATAATGCCCGGACCGTTGTCGGTTACTTCAAAGCGTATCCTTTCGTTTATCGTTGACATCAATACCTGTATTTGTCCATTCACAGGTGTAAACTTTAAGGCATTGCTCAACAGGTTGGTAATGATCTTTTCCCATTTATCTTCATCAAAAAGATAAAGGCCTTCAATTCCTTCTACCTCCAAAGACAAGTTGATATTTTTCTCCTTTGCCGCCGCCTGGAAGGTTTGAATACAATCTGTTACAAATAAGCACAACTCACCGGTGGACAAACGGACCTTCATTTGTCCGTCATTTAATTTTGAAAAATCAAGAAATTCGTTAATAAGCCGCAATAACTGGTGTGAGCTTTTTTGTATTGTTTTTAAGGTATCAGCGGTGCTGCGCGAAAGCGATGAATCCTGGATTAGTTTTTCCAAAGGCGTAATGATCATGGTAAGTGGTGTACGGAACTCATGCGTTACATTGCTGAAAAAACGATCTTTCACCTCATCCATTTCCCTTAATCTTAAAGCATCATTGTGCTCGAAAGTTAGTTTTTGCTGCATTTTATTTCTGTTGTCTTTGAAAACAACATACCATCTTATTAAAGCGAGCCCTGTCAGAACATAGATAACGTAAGCCCACCAGGTAGCCCAGAAGGGTTGCTGAATAGTGATCTTTAATTGCTTTACTGAAGTACTCCAAAGGCCGTTATTATCCGTAGCATTTATCATCAGGACATAGCTTCCGGGCCGTAGTGCAGAATAGGCAGCAATATTATTGGTTCCGTTCTCTATCCATTTGTCATCGGCGCCTTTTAACTGATAGCGGTATCTTATTTTCTGAGGCTGGTTGAATTGCATGGCAGCAAATTCAAACCGAAGGTAATTTTTATAGTAAGGCAGATCCAGTGCCGATAAAATGCTAAGGGACTCTTTAACGATACCTTTTTTATCAGTGAAATCCTGCACTTCATTATTGATCTGGATAGAAGTGATTTGTATAGGTACAGCCTCTACTTCCCTTTTCAAATCAAAATCTGTGGGATTGAATATAGTATAGCCATCAAGCCCGCCAAAGGCGATGCGGCCATCAGGGAAAAGAAATTTATGCGCCCGGTTAAATTCATTACCCGGCAATCCATCAGGCTTTTCAAATCCAAAAACCTGGTGCGTAACCGGATTAAACCTAAAGATGCCTTTGTTGGTACTGCACCATAAATTTCCCAGCTTATCTGCCACTATACAATAAACGGTATTATTGGGCAAGCCGTCTTCTGTGGAAAAAACGCGTTGCAATCCCTTGACTATATCCCACAAAAAGAGCCCCCCACCCCGGGAGCCTACCCAGAATTTATTTTTATCGTAAGGATCCGCGCAGATCTCTGTAAGCTCGGGCAGCAAGTTGCCATTTGCCATTTTACCAATAAATTGCTTTAGGGATTCTGTTCCTTCGTATTTCAGAAGCCCCTGTGAATAAGTAGATAACCAAATATTTTCACCAAAAAATCTGGCGTCTGCAAGATTGACACCCCTGATGGTCCAGGAGTTCAACGGAAAAAATTCAGGATGAGTTTGTGCAGTCTTCCAGAAATACCAGCCTTCTTTTTCCATATCATAAGCCCATATTCCATCTGCTGCATCAATGGCAATGGCGGTAAACACTGGGTTCTCACCTTTTAGCGCCGGTAATTCGCGAACCTGCTGATGGCTCCATTCAAATAAGCCGCTTTGCCTCAAAGGGTTATAAGAATAAAACAAATTGCCTTTGCTATCGTAAGCATAACGAAAAAAATACGCTTCCTTTTCGAACCACCAACGGGATGGAAAAGAAGTACCCGGCAAACCAGCCTGCTGCAGCACATCTACAAAGAAATTCGTTTGGTATTGATAAGAATGAAAAGGCATGGCGCGTAGGTCTATCTTCAGCAAACCCTGCGCATTCACGCTTACCCATAAGGCTTCTGTACGATCAATAAAGCAGGCGGTAATTTTCAATTCGGGAGCAAAGGTGTTTTGCCATAATAATTGCAAGCCGCCATTTTTTTGCAAACGAAAAATACGCCCGCCATGCTCAAAATAAAGCTGGTGATTTTTATCTGTTTGTGACAGCCTTGGAATTTCTTTGAGCTCCGGTCTTTCCGCATCATAAAGATCATAGGACTTCACGGTTTTAGTAACAAGATTCAATAACACGATGCGGTTGTAATCCGTAACGGCCAGTTGATTTCCCGGTAATTCCGTAACCCAACTGCCTCCATAATATTCAAGCGGCTTATTCTGAGGCCCACGTGAGCGTATGCCGGTAAAGAATTTGATAAAGCGAAAATTCTTTTTGGCCGTATCACTTACCTGTACACCGTTTTCAGAAACGAGGTAAACTTTCCCCTGCGAAGTTTGCAGTAAAGCGGCAATACTATCCTGCTGCAGCATGCCATTGGCTTTGTTTGCATAACGGATCTTTTTGGTAGCTAAATTATACCAGCCAATTCCCTTATAGCCTTTTTTTACAAAAAGCCAGTCCTTCCCATTGTAGGTATTGCCGGCAGAAATCACTTTCCAAATGATACCGGGAATTTTCCGTAGCAAATCAGGAATATTGTTTCGGGTAACGCTGAAACTACGCATATCAAACTCGTCATTATTATTGCCTTCATATAACAAGGAGATACTGTTATTTGCCTGTGGCAATAAATAGGCGATGGCGTTGGAGCTAAGGCCTGTATTGTCATTGGCCAGGTAATGAAAGTTATTGAACTGGCGGCCATCATAACGTGAAAGGCCATCCAGAGTGCCCAGCCAGATGAATCCGTCTTTGTCCTGGGTAATGCCACTGATAAAACTTTGAGGTAATCCCTCTTCCACACCAAACCTTTGCTGATTGGTAAATAGCAATTTTTGTGCACACGCCAACACCGATACAAAAAATAGCAGAGGAAGCAGAAGTAATCTTAATAGAATAAACAGGTTTCGTTTATGGTAGTACACAGCTAAGTTATAGGTTGATTGAGAATTCAAATAAATAAACCATGGAAGTGTGGATGTGCAATCTACCTCTTATATTTTATCTTACATAAACTGCAGATGCTGCTCGCCCGCTAAACCCGCTAGCGTTGGTATCCAAAAGCAATCTGCTCCATCAGGACAGGATGGAGCAGATGAACAATTTGTGCAGGAGTTCTTTAACTACTTTTTGCATTAAGTATTCTCTTTCCTTCCAATATTTTTATTTTCTTTGCCTTGCTTTCTTATTCCACTTATATATCCGTTGCCTCTCCGTAAGCTACGGCAGTGGCTTCTTTCACAGCTTCGCTCATAGTAGGATGCGGATGAATGGCATTTAATATTTCGTGGCCGGTAGTTTCGAGATGGCGGGCCGTTACCACTTCTGCAATTAATTCAGTTACATGATTGCCTATCATGTGGCACCCTAATAGTTCACCATATTTGGCATCATAAATTATTTTTACAAAGCCTTCGGTATTTCCTGCGGCAGTGGCCTTTCCGCTGGCGATGAAAGGAAACTTTCCAATTTTAAGTTCATAACCCGCATCCTTAGCCGCTTTTTCTGTGTAGCCTACAGAAGCTATTTCAGGCGTGCAGAAGGTGCAGCCGGGAACGTTGTTGTAATCTATAGGTTCGGGCTTTTTCCCGGAGAGATGTTCAGCAACATTGATGCCTTCTTTAGTGGCTTTATGTGCAAGCGCCTGGTGTGGCGTACAATCGCCAAGTGCATACACGCCCGGCACATTGGTAAGTTGATTGGCATCCACAATAATTTTTCCTTTTTCTGTTTTTATTCCCAACTCCTCGAGGCCTATGTTTTCAATATTGGCCGAAATACCTACGGCACTTAATAAAATATCCGCTTCCAGTATTACTTCGCCCTCCTTTGTTTTTACTTTAGCTTTTACACCATTGCCATTAGTATCCACGCTGGTTACTTCGCTATTGGTCATTATAGTGATACCTTGTTTTTTGAAACTTTTTTCCAACTCTTTAGAGATGTCTTCATCTTCTACCGGAACCATTCTTGGCAAAAACTCTACCACGGTTACCTGGGTTCCAATGCTATGATAAAAATAAGCGAACTCTGTTCCAATAGCTCCGGAGCCTACTATGATTATTGATTTTGGCTGCGCCGATAAATTCATGGCTTCGCGGTAGCCAATTATTTTTTTGCCGTCCAGTTTTAACGCTGGTAATTCTCTTGACCTGGCTCCCGTAGCAATTACAATATTGGTAGCTTCCAGCGTTTGCTTGCTTCCGTCTGCTGCGGTTACTTCCAGTTTATTTGCGGCAACTAATTTTCCCGATCCCATAACCACGTCAATCTTATTCTTCTTCATCAGGTACTGGACGCCTTTATTCATTTTATCGGCTACGCCACGGCTACGTTTTATTACATTGCCGAAGTTTTGTTTGGGATCATTTATTTCAATTCCATAGTCAGCCGCGTGTTTTGAATATTCGTAAACTTCAGCGCTTTTCAACAAGGCTTTTGTAGGAATGCAACCCCAGTTAAGGCAAATGCCACCAAGGCTTTCGCGTTCTATAATTGCTACTTTTTTTCCCAATTGAGAAGCCCTGATTGCCGCAGGATAACCGCCGGGACCGCTTCCCAAAACTATAAGGTCGTATGCCATATCGTGTATAAATTTGTTATTGTAAAATGATATTTAAAGCGCTGCGAAAATACTTTAGAATGAGCAAAGCGCAAAAACTTATGAGTTAGGAGTTAACACACTGTCTTACCACTTATCTCTTATTCCTTTTCACTCTTCACTACCTTGCGGGGGTACAAAAATGTATGCTATGAAATCTTTATTGTCATTTACCCTTATCGGTTTTTTAATTTTTGTAACGGGCTGCAGCACTTCAAGAAAATCGTCAGGTAAGCAGGAAGTAGCAAAAAGCACTGATATAAAGAGTACGGTTGTTATAAAAAAGAATGTACCTGCAAGAACCATCCATACGGGAAATGTATCTGCGGAAGATGTAGTAGCTTTTGCGGAAACTCTTATTGGTACCAGGTATTTGTATGGCTCCTCTATTAAAGAAAAAGGCTTTGATTGCTCCGGCTTCATCACTTATGTTTTTACTCATTTTAAAATACAGGTTCCCCGTGTGTCTTCCGATTTTACCAATGCAGGCGAAGAAATACCGATAAGCAATAGCAAAAAGGGCGACATTATTTTATTTACCGGAACCGATGCCAAAAGTGGTGTGGTTGGACACATGGGTATCATCACACAAAACAATAAAGGCAATGTTGAATTTATACACGCCGCTACCAGCCGGGGCGTTATGATATCGGGGATGAACTCTTATTTTGTTCCCCGCTTTGTGAAGGTGAATAGAATTTTTGGAGTATTTTAATTGTTGAACTTTATATTTCTGTTGCTACCCTTAAATAAAAATAGGGCCTCCTTTTCAGGAAGCCTATTTTAAAGATCCATGTGTTAAGAAGATAAACTATTTTAATAAATAACTAATTAATTACTGTCAATTTTTTAACAGAGCTGGCGCCGGTTTTTTCACCTGTCACTTTGATAATGTAACCGCCTTTTTGCAGATTATTTATATCAATGGAATTGCTGTTATTGAAATCCATTTGTTTTATCAATCTCCCGGAATTATCAAAAATCACAACCTTTGAAGGCTCACTCAAGTCAGTAATAGTAATCCTGGCATTGCCGGTACTCGGATTAGGGAATACAGTAAAGTCAGAGATACCAGAGGAACCCTTAACCGTTTTAATAGGCGAGAACTTAAAGGTGTTATCCTTATCAATCATTTTAATTCTATAAAAGATTACTTCATTTAAATTATTTTGATCTGAAAAAGCATAAAATTGTGTGAGGCTACTATTTGAGTTTTTACTTGAAACCGTACCCACTGTTTCGAAAGATGAATTATTTGAAGACCTTTGAATTTCAAACCGATCTGAATTTATCTCCTGAGCTGTTGTCCAGGTAACAGAAACCAAATTGACACCCTTGCGCTGAACATTAAATTCCTTTAGAACAACCGGCATAGGTCCACCCGAAGGAGGAGTGTCAGTAACGGTACAAACTGTGTTTATCATCGCGCTTAAGGTACCGGAGCTAAAATATACTGTTATGGTATTTGCCGGTGGTATATCACTGCTGAGGCAATAGCTGATGTAACCTTTTGTCTCACATTTTGAAGCGTCAATCATATTCATAGTAACATTTGTATTTACTCCATTAACATAAATGGAATCAATATTAGAGATAACAGCGGGACATGTTGAATAATACATTCGGATCTCTGATCCGGAACCACACAGTCCGTTGCCGTTGTTTCTCTTGAAGTAACTTGGACAATTTTGTGCAAAGCCGATAAAAGACACTAAGGCCAATCCTACGCTAATTGTAAATTTCTTTTTCATGTTTTAAGTTTGAGAGGTTAATTACTTTTTATAGTTTATAAATTTTTTGGAATTTATAGAACTGGGTAAAATGGCTATTGCGCAGGATATTAAAAACTATTCTTCTTAAAAAGATCTTTTTATCAAATATGTATAAACTCTTTGAAATTCAGAAGATGTTTTGGATGCAGTGTGGTCTTTAAACTGAACGTGGGATTATTCAGCATTTACTAATCTTCGAGAAAGAAATATCTTGAGGACTTCTGTAAAAAGCTAACGGAATTTCGCTGGAAGGTTGGAGAGGTTTGTGGGGTAAAGTGCAAACATAGATAACTCTTTTGAAAAATAAAAGTCTTTTGCATTTTTTTTTTTTATTACAGCAGGTGTACTATTTATTATTGGCTGAACTTTTCATTACTTTACTTCTTTTTGAATGCACTTAACTGTTCTAAGTTATCATACTCGTCTTTGGTATTTTTTCCGCGTTTTTTTTAAAAAGACTGTATCCTGTATAAAATACAAAGCCTAATAAACCCCAGGTAAATAAGTCTTCAGATAGCAAATGCATATCCCGCTGGCGTAAAATAATTGGAGTATTTATCGGAAACGGTCTTCATGCTATTGCCATTGAAACTATCTCTATTAGAAAGATAATTGATTATAACGACGAAGAGATGCACAACACTATTGGCAATTTGCAGTTTTTTTTATGGTGCAATTTTTATCTCTTTTCGGGAGAATTTACTTTCCAACAATTTGTATAAGTAAATATTCAACAGTATCATTTCAAATCCATAAAAAACATCTTCAACCGGAATAGTGAGTATCCTGATACCGGTGTTTTCCAAATCATTGTATCTTACTACGGGTTCCTCGAGCCCTGTGCCGGTGAGGATTCCATTCACAATCAAAAATGGAATTAACAGTATGGCATAGACGCTTACTGCTTTTCCAAACCAATTTATTTTGAAAATAAATTGTAAAAGAAGGCAAATAAATGCCGTACTAATAAAAGTAACCGAAGTATAAAGCCTTTCGTGAAATACGAATCCTGTTATCAACAGAAATAAGGAAAGAATTATGCAGAAAATACTTTCAGCCCTACGGTTCCAGGAAAGGTTATAAAATTTGTCAAGGCAATAATAAGTGAATACACAGGAAAAAGGAATGCAAATAAAAAAAAGGATTTCTTCTACCGGAAGTGTAAAGAAATATACACCGGTTACATAACGTGGATTAAAATTCCACACCCCCAAATGTGTAAAAATGAAATCCCAGATGATGAATAGAATTCCTACAAGAATGCTGGCGATAAAAAACGATTTCCAGGTCTTATAAAATTTTATTTTAGGATGAAAGGAAAATAGCAAAGGAATGATTACCGTGAAAAAATTAACCAAAAGATATAATGATTTCATGTGGTTTTCTTCATTTTTATTTCGCGGAAATATTTAAACGGAACCCATAGCATACCAAAGCATTCACCATTTTCTTTGGTCAAATGCTTGTGGTGCATTTTATGTGCCCGGCGAAGTGCTTTTAAATAAACTGAATCAGAATTTCTAAGAATTTTAAATCGCTGGTGAATGAAAATATCATGAATAAAAAAGTAGGCCACTCCATAAAATGTGATTCCGGTGCCTATCCAGAAGAGGAAATTATAATCGTACATTCTTCCAAAAAACAAAGCAGCAATGCCGGGAATAGCAAATAGTAAAAAGAAAAAATCATTGTGCTCTATAAAGCCTTCTGATTCTTTTTTATGATGGTCTGCATGCAATTTCCATAACAAGCCATGCATAATATATTTGTGTGCAAGCCATGCAACACCTTCCATGCCTACAAATGCGGCCATTACAATGAGTGAATTAATTATTATTGTTTCCATTTTCGTTAAATATTTTATTTAAAGATTTTTGCTTAAAACAAATTTCTGAAACTTTTAAATCAGGAAAAGTGCCATCCGATAAAAAAAATTTTTTTTCACACCCAGTTCATTTTATTCATTATAAAACTATTCAGCATCAGGCCCACTTTTTTACTATTATTAATTCTCACTCTTTCATTAAGCACTCTGTGCGGAGGCAGTTTTTTTATTTTATTGAATAACGACCGGTAATAAACATAAGCGAGGTAAACGCCCCCTTTAGAAGATGCTGGAAGTTTTTTAATACCCACAAGTGCCATCCTGAAATCCTGCTCAATTTCTTCTTCAATTTGTTTTTTTGCATTCATGCTAAACTTATTCATATCAACGTTGGGAAAATAAGTTCTGCCCAGTATTTGATAATCATCTTGTATATCCCTTAAAAAATTTACTTTTTGAAATGCAGCCCCTAACTTCATGGCAAAAGGCTTTAGTTTCTCATACATTTTTGTATCTCCTTCAGTAAAAATATACAAACACATTAGTCCAACAGCTTCTGCGGATCCCAAAATATATTGTTGATATTTTTCTTTGTTGTAATCAACTTTTTCCAAATCCATTTCCATACTTTTCAAAAAGGTTTCAATTAAATCATTATCAATTTTATATTGATGTACTGCATGTTGAAATGAATTTAAAATTGGATTGAATGATATTTTATTTTCAATAGATTGATAGGTTTCTTCTTTAAATTTTTTTAATAAATATGGCTGATCGTAGCCTTCAAAACTATCAACTATTTCATCTGCCACACGCACAAAACCATAAACAGAATAGATCGCATTTCGCAGGCGATGGTTTAAAAAATAGATACCCAATGTAAAGCTGGTGCTGTAGGTTTGGGTAATTTTTTTACTCACCTGAACTGATAAGTTATCAAATAACTGTTTCATGCGTTCTGCTTTTAAAATATTTAAATAATTGTTGGGCGGCCATCTTTCCTGAAATGAGAGATGGAGGAACTCCTGGTCCCGGAACCGTGAGCTGGCCTGCATAAATTAAATTTTTAATCTTCTTATTCCGAATCTTAGGTTTCAAAATCGCAGTCTGCATCAATGTATTAGCGAGTCCGTAAGCATTGCCTTTGTACGAATTATAATCGCTTACAAAATCATTTATGCAATAACTCTTTTTAAAATCAATGTGTGTTTTTATTTCTTCGCCAATATGCTTTTCCAACCGATCCATCATAATTTCAAAATAGTTTTCGCGGAGCCTGTTATTGTCTTCCAATCCTGGAGCTATCGGCATTAACAGGAATAAGTTTTCGTGCCCTTTTGGGGCTACAAGATCGTCGGTTTTGGACGGGCAGCAAACATAAAATAATGGGTTAGACGGCCATTGTGGCTCTTTATAAATTTCTTTTGAATGCTGAAATAAATCTTCTTCAAAAAATAAAGTATGGTGTTGTAAGGCTTTTATTTTTTTATTGAGTCCGATGAAAAAGATAAGGCATGATGGAGCCAATGTTTTTTTCTCCCAATATTCTTCTTTATAATTTCTAAAAGATTCCGTCAGTAATTCACTTTCAACATGATGATAATCTGCAGAGGCAATTAAAGCTTCACAATCAATTTTTTTTCCATTGGCGACAATGCCAACCGCCATGTTATTCTCTATAATAATTTTTTCAACCGCGGAATTAAAATGAAAACTGACACCTTGTTTTTCACCAATCTCTTTCATCGCAGAAATTACTTTTCCAAATCCACCCATTGGATACCAGGAACCCAATTTTAATCCTGCATAATTCATCAGGCTATACAGTGCCGGCGTATCCTGTGGCATGGCGCCAAGAAATAAAACCGGGAATTCCATCAGTGCAATGAGTTTGGGGTGTGAAAAATATTGTCTTATGTGCCTGCTGAATGAAGAAAATATCTGAAGGCGCAAAGCTCCTTTGATCAAATTAATATTTGCAAATTCTGAAATAGAAATTCCGGGCATTTTCACTAAATTTTCCATGCCGGTTTCATATTTGTATTGAGCTTCCTGCATAAACTTTTCGAGTTGAAGGGCGCTTCCTTTTTCAACAGATTCAAACAAGGTGCATAACGCTGAATAACTTGCAGGAATTTTTATAGTTTCCTGCTTTTCAAAAACTATTTCAAAAGAAGGGTCCAGCAATTTCAGGTTATAAAAATCAGAAACGGTAAAGCCAAAGTCATTAAAAAATTGTTCAAAGATACCCGGCATCCAATACCAGCTTGGGCCCATGTCAAATACGTAACCATTATTGGTTTTTAATTGTCTGGCCCTACCTCCAGGGGTTTCATTTTTTTCAAATACATGCACCTCATGTCCTGCTGCAGATAAATAAGCTGCTGCACTCAAGCCGGAAAAACCGGAACCGATAACCACTATTTTAGACATCAATTATTGTTTGCATTGTGAAAAGGTAAAAACAATAATTGGTTTTGTAGAGATAAAAAAGTGAAAGAAAATTAATAGTTTTTAAAAAACAGTAGTAAAAAGATTATTAAGTGGATGTAAAGCCAAGTAGGGTTTAAAACCTCCATGATTGGCTACCACTTGGGCGAACCTTTACTGATGCCTCGCTT
>JBDSOE010000284.1:0-4053 GCA_039915005.1 Ginsengibacter sp. | reverse complement strand
TAAAGGAAGAATTTAGTAAACCTTATTTTGAGCAGCTTGCTTTATTTCTTAAAACTGAGAAAGCCTTAGGAAAAACTATTTATCCTCCGGGCAACCTGTTTTTTAATGCTTTTGAAAAAACTCCTTTTGGAAAAATAAAAGTAGTAATACTTGGGCAGGATCCCTATCATAATAAAGGCCAGGCACATGGATTAAGTTTTTCTGTGCCAGATGGAATTGCCAAGCCCCCTTCTTTACTCAATATTTTTAAAGAACTTAAAAATGATTTGGGTATGTCAATTCCCGAAACTGGTAACCTGGAAAAATGGGCAGAGCAGGGAGTGCTTCTATTAAACGCCAGCCTGAGTGTACGCCAAAATGAACCGGGTAGCCACGGTAACAATGGCTGGTTACAGTTTACAGACCATGTGATAAAAAAAGTTTCGGATGAGAAGGAAGGAATTGTTTTTTTATTATGGGGCAAATATGCACAGGAAAAACAATCCTTAATTGATGAAAGCAAACACTTTGTATTGAAAGCGGCTCATCCATCTCCTTTCAGCGCTGATAAAGGTTTTTTTGGCTGTAAACATTTTTCAAAGACCAATGAATTGCTGATGAAGCAACACAAAGAACCCATCAACTGGAAACTTTAGAGGATTTAAACTATTTATTTTGAAAAACTTTTTTGCAAAAATAATTGCGGTTTGGGCGCTCCTTATTTTTACCATTACCATACTACCTGTTGCTTTATTCATGTGGCTCATTGGGATTATTGATGAACCTATACGGACAAAAATATTCAGGGTTATTTCAAAAATATGGATGCGTCTGTTTTTTTTCCTTACAGGATGCAGTCTGAAAATAATTGGCAAGAAAAATTTTAAACCAGGGGAAAAATACATCGTTACGTGCAATCACAATTCGTTTATGGATGTGCCTGTTACTACTCCTTTTGTACCTGGAGCTAATAAGACAATCGCCAAAGCAGAGATGTCTAAGATCCCCGTGTTCGGGCTTATTTATAAGAGGGGATCTGTATTGGTAGATAGGAATGACAAAAGCAGCCGGAGAGATAGTTTCAGGAAAATGAAAGCGGTTTTAAATCTGGGAATGCACATGTGTATTTATCCTGAAGGCACGCGAAATAAAACAGATCTCCCTTTAAAAGAATTTCATGACGGTGCTTTTAAACTGGCTGTGGAAACAGGGACTTCCATTTTACCCGCAATTCTTTTTAATACCAAAAAAGTATTGCCCCCGGGGAAATTATTTTACTACTGGCCTTCCAAAATGCAAATACATTTTTTACCTCCCATTGCCGTTAACCACGATGATGATTATGAAGTGCTTAAAGAAAAAGTGCACAAGATTATGAGTGATTACTATGTAGCTGCCGGTACCTGAGGTCGGACAGCGGCTGAGCAAATAGGTTTACCATAAAGGCCGATGCCCGCCAATGGTTTGCCCTTTCGGCCGCAGCTATTCAATCATTTTATTTCGCATCCCATACATTAGCAAGCCACCGATTGTTTTGGCGCCCACTTTACTTTTCATATTCTGGCGTATGGTTTCTATTGTCCGAGGGCTTAAGAAAATAATTTTAGATATTTCATCCGTTGTTTTGTCTTCACCCAAAAGTTGTAAGATTTTTAATTCTTTCTCGCTGAAAGTGATGGGGATGTTGTTTCCATAATGTTTACGGATATTTTTCTTCTGCATCAGTTTGCCCATTACGGCATTATTCACCAATTGGTTAAAATAAAAATCTTCATTCATGCAGGTGAGTATGGCTTCGTAAATTTCGTCGTGATCCGTTGTTTTGGTCAGATAAGCATTAGCGCCCATTTCCATCATTTTACTGATCATCTGTTGATCATCGTACATCGTTAGCACAACAATTTTTAGTTCTTCGTATTCTTTCCTTAATATTTCAATGGCATGAATACCGTCTATTTCCGGCATTCTAATATCCATTAATAATACATCGGGCTTCTTGATGGTCATTTTGTGTAAGAGGTCCTTTCCATCTTCCGCCTCCCAAAGCATTTTTAAATTTTCTTTAGAACTAAGCGCCATTTTAATTGCATCTCTGAAAATTTTATGATCATCGGCAATAGCAATTTTAATAATATTTAACGACATTGGATTATCCAGTTAGGGGTAAGTGTAAAATCTAAACTATAACGGGCTTTTTATTAATCTATTATACAATGGCCAATTTCTTTTCACAATAAAAGTAAACTAAAATTAAAGAATAGTTAAAGAATAGTTATTGCTAAATTTCAACAATTACACACAGAGAAAGCTTACTATTTTCTTATGGCATTTTTTCATGAACTAAAGGTATTAACAACGGGGCAAAAGAAACGTAGTTTTACTTTTTTATTTTTTTATTCTCTTATTTAGGAACTGCAAATAAGTATCGGCCTTTTATCAATATTTATTGAATCAGCAGTGGCCCGGCAAGTTCATTAACCACTAAATAGTTTAAATCATACATATACCTTACAAAAAAAAAACACACTTTTAGTGCCTAATACTAATCAACATTTTAAAAAAATTACCTTTTAAAATCCAATGGCCATGTAAACCATCTGGTTATTTTTCATAATCTTTTTCGTTCATCGTATAATCACTATAGTAATAAATCCGTATTTTCAAATAGTAATTTTACGGTGTTTGGCTCGTATTATTACCTCATTTGACATAGTTGATATACGCGTAAAAATGAACGTAAGCCTTTCCTGTCATGGATTAGAGCGAAAATACACCATTTGTACCATTAAATGTCCCTTGCAGGGAAATTACTTTTTTTGGAAATTAGCTTATTGTTATAATAAACTAAACCACTTTAAAAAACCATAAAAAAACAAATCATGACAAAAAATGCAGTTTTAGAAATCAAGAATCTTGCCGAAGTAGGCGAAGACATCGGATTGGCAGAAGGTATCAAATTGGTAAATGCTTTTAGAGAAGCAAATCCTGATGCTACACCTGGCTATTACATCGGCCGTAACATTCTTGATCAAATTCTTAACCAACCAGGTTGTGTAGGAATTAATTTCAAAAAATGTCTTTCTGAAAACAACGAAGAGCATTTAGTTTACACAGGAGTAGATGCTAATGGCAAAGACATTCTCTCTTACTCTGTAGTAACTAATACCGGTGATGTAGTAAAAGAAAATGGTATTGTTGCTGATAAAACTATTATCAACTGGGATTAATATAGATACCCCATGGAATAATTATATTTTCATAAGTTCTATGAGCTATAAAAGTATATAGTTATATTTGTGTCTTAAATATAGCTGCTATCTTAAAAATATTATTATACACGGGAATATTTTCTACTTTGTTGCCCTTAGTGTTTTTTTTATTATTTAAACGAAATAATAAAAATAAAGCCCTAAGGGTAATTTTGTTTTATATCATATATTGTATACTAAATGAGGCATCCGGCTATTATTTGCAAAGTATAAATAGTTCAAATCTTGTGTTTCTTTTCTCATCTTTTACCGTCATAGAATATTCATTCTTTTGTTTTTATATTTTTTTAATTTTACCCAAAAGCCTAATTAAGAAATCCATTCCTTTGATATGGGGGGCCTTCTTATTATTTTCTGCTTTTGATTTCATTTATATTAATAAGGCTAAAGAATTTGATTCAATAGCTGTTGGTATAGAATCCATTATTGTTATTTTATTTTGTATCTATTATTTATTCTCTCAAGTTAAAAATGCAAATAATTTACTTTTATATTCGACTTTCAACTTCTGGGTAATTATAACATTTTTAATCTGCTTCTCAGGTACTTTCTTTCTATATATTATGACTGAGAACATGTGGAAAGATCATGATTTCCGAAAACTGTACTTTTTAATTAATATTACATTCAATATCCTAAAAAATATTTTGCTTTCTGTAGCAATGTATATGAAAACCTATGATTCACTAAAACCAACTCTATCATCTCTTCCGGATTTAGGAGATGAAAGTTTTTTTCAAAAGAATAAATTAACTGCTTTGTAAATGTTTTCTTTACAGATAAATGATACTTTAAGTTTTTCGAG
>JBDSOE010000181.1:0-19825 GCA_039915005.1 Ginsengibacter sp. | reverse complement strand
GTAAAAAAGAAGGCCCTTTTACACTTCTGTGAGGTACTTGTTCCAGGGTTTCAGAATGGCGGTCAGTAACCATGGTAGCAACTCCTGGTACATCATTTACTGATCCGTTTAAAAAATAAGTGGAATGTTCCTGTAACTTTTGTTGAAATTGTTCAGGAGTAGCAGGCACTGCATGGCCCGGCACGTCACTTATATAAGCGCTGTTATAAATTCCCCAATCACCATCGCCTGATACCTGGCAGCCCATTCTACCTATGGCATAGGCAATCATTAATACAGGCGCGGCCGCATCGGTTAAATGGAGTATGCTGATTCCTTTTTTGTGCGCATATATACAAATGGCAATGGCTGCGCAAATAAGACCGCCATAAAAAGTAAGACCGCTTGGAGAGAGCAAATTGCCAATCGGGTTCTCGATAAACCGATCCCAGTTTTCCAGGTTGTCGAATAATTTGGCTCCAATAATTCCAAATACCAAAGCGAAGATCACAATATCTCCTACCCTGTCGTGCGGCCAAATCCTGATCGTTCTCTTTTCAGGTTTCGCCAGCTTTTGTTTGTCTTTTTCACGGTATTTTAAAAAAGCGAGTATACCCGCAATGAGGAGCCCGCCTACCCAACTTCCTTCGGAAGAAAAGATATATTCCTGCAGGTCTATTCCCTGTTGACGGCTGGCGATAAAGGCACCGATCAATTTGAACCCAAAAATAAAACCTACCAAACCATTAATAAACAGTTCAAAAAATGTGGCAGGCTTGCCTGTTGTAATCGTTTCTTCGCGAGGCGTTAATAATCCTTGTTTTTCCTTTCGCTTCAACTCCAGCGTCAATATCCATGCGGCTACTATAAAGGCCAGCGCTACGAAAATTCCGAATGTGTAAAAGATTTTAAAGGCATTAACATCCCAGCCAAACCAGTCATTCAGGGCATAATATAAATTTGGATACATAGCGGTGTTTATTGAACAAAGATTTACCTGATTCTTTTAAGTGTATAAAAAAATAAAAACCTTCGTAAATGTAGAAGGTTTTTATCAGAGATTTTTTATTTCATCAGCAATATTCCTCAAAGGCTGCTACAAGGTTATTTGAGATCATTTCAGCGGAAGCGCCTTCAATATTATGCCTTTCAAGAAAATGAACCAATTTGCCATCTTTAAACAAGGCAATGGAAGGAGAAGAGGGAGGATAAGGTAATAAATGCTCGCGGATCTTATTTACTGCATCATAATCAAATCCTGCAAAACTGGTGGCAAGGTGCTGAGGTTTTTTAGCGCTTGATTCAACAGCAAGTAAAGCTCCGGGGCGGGCAGTTCCGGCTGAACACCCACATACGGAATTGATAACAACCAGAGTGGTTCCGTCCTGCGATAAGGCGCTTTCAACCTGTTCATTGGTTATTAAATCCGAAAATCCCTTTTCAGTTAATTCTTCCTTCATTGGAAGTACTATTTGTTCTGGATACATATTTATAAAGTTTTAGAGTGCAAATTTACGTTACTTCCTGTTTAAAAAAGCATAGAATTAGTTACGATTTTGAAAATTTTGTCATGAAAAAAACACATTAAAGCCATTATGGCGTATTTATTTACCCAAAAATTCAGATTTACGGCATTGGTATTCCTTTTGTCCAAATAGAATAAAAACAATTTAAAATCTTTAAAAAAAGAAAATCATGACAACACTAAGATTTAACCAGCCCTCCCTGAAAACATTAGATAGTTTTCTGGACAGTTTGTTGAGCGATATGCCTTCAACACCCACTAACAGCCTTAATTTTCCGGCAGTAAATATTGCTGAAAATGCAGATGCTTACGAGCTGGAATTCAACGCTCCCGGAAGGAAAAAAGAAGATTTCAAAATTACGGTTGACAAAAATATTCTTACTGTTTCTTTTGAAAAGAAAGAAGAAAACAAAGAAGAAAGCAAGCAGTTTATTAAAAGATAATTCGTAATGCAATCTTTCAAAAGATCTTTTACTTTAGATGAAAAGATAAATGCCGACAACATCAATGCTAAATACGAAGATGGTTTGCTGCTTTTAACTTTGCCAAAAACAGAAGAAGTAAAAGTGCTTCCCAAAGAAATATCAGTTCAGTAACCTGGTTGAAAAAATCTAATCTTTAAAAGCCTTCTCAAATTTGGGAAGGCTTTTTTAATGAGGATTATTTACGCAAAAAAACTTACCTGTTTTTTTAGCTGAGAGATGCTTCCTGAAAGGAAAAATAAAGACGGCTAAATGACTCTATTTTTTTCTGCTCAAAAAATCTTCTGGGCTATTTATACCCCAGTATTTTAAGCATACTTTGAGCGCTTTGCTCCTTCGCATAAACCCAGTCCACCAGTTTGCCATTTTTGTCATAATCAATAACGATGTATTTGGGAGACGGTATCAGGCAATGTTTTATTCCGCCATAACCGCTTATCTGATCCTGGTAAGCGCCCGTATGAAAGAACCCAACATACAGAGGCTCGCCATTGGTAATCTTAGGTAAAAAAACTTCATTAATGTGTTCTTAAGAATCATAATAATCATGGCTATCACAGGTGATGCCGCCCAGCGTTACTCTCTGGTATTCTTCGGTCCATTTATTTACCGGGAGCATTAAAAATTTTTCGCCAATGCCCCATGTGTCTGGCAATGTAGTGATGAAAGAAGAATCAATCATATACCATGTTTCCCTGTCGTTCTGCATCTTTTCTCCAATCACGCTGTAAATGTGTCCCATACTTTCTCCTACAGTGTAGCTTTCGAATTCTGTAAAAATATTGGGCATCGGGACCTTGGTTTTTTTACAGGCCACTTTTATATTCCGGACAATTTCGTTAATCATAAACTGGTAATCATATTCAAAACCCAAAGAGTGTTTTATGGGAAACCCTCCCCCCAAATTGATAGAATCCAGTTCCGGGCAAATCTTTCTCAACTGGCAATAGAGGTTGATTACTTTGTTCAATTCACTCCAATAATATACATCGTCTTTTATTCCTTTATTCAAAAAAATATGTAACATCTTCAATTGGAACCGGTGCTCATTGCCTTCTATTTCATCCACATAAAATTCAAGAATATCTTTTACGCGTATGCCTAACCGGGAGGTATAAAAAGGAAAAGTAGGTTCTTCTTCTGCAGCCACTCTAATGCCGATATTAAAAGGCACCCGCACCGATTTACGATAGGCCATTAATTCTTCTTTATTATCCAAAATAGGAATTACATTTTTAAATCCCGTGTTTATCAGCCGTGCAATGCGGCTGGTATATGACTTCTGTTTAAACCCATTGCAAATAATAAAAGTATCTTTTGTGATCTTCTTTTTTTCATACAATTTATTGATGATCTCAATGTCGTAAGCGTAGGAGGTTTCCAGATGAATATCATGCTTCAATGCCTCTTCCACCACAAAGGAAAAATGAGAACTTTTGGTACAATAGCAATAATTATATTTCCCTTCGTACTTATGCTTTTTAAAGGCATTGGCAAACATTTTTTTCGCCTTTTCTATCTGGAAACCAATTTTAGGTAAAAAGGTAAACTTCAATGGCGTACCATACTTATCAATTAATGCCTTTATATCCACATCGTTATACTGTAAATAACCGTCCTTAAGTTTATAGTCTTCCTGGGGAAAATTAAATGTCTGATGGACAAGGTCGTTATAAGTGTTATTCATTGAGAGATAGAATTGTCTTTTATTTTTTACAAATGTAAATCAATGAGAAAATAAAATTATTAATTATAAAATCAGGAATCATTTACAAGTGAGAAACGAGTCTATTTACGGATTTAAATAATGACTATAAAAAAACCGTCCAGGTTTTTGGGGACGGTCATATAAACAAGTAGTTGGTATCTATTTTACCGAAAGAATCAAACTCTTGAAACTTTCCGGTTCATTCATAGCCATATCAGCCAGAATTTTCCGGTTCAGGTTTATATCCTTTTCGCGCAATTTAAAAATGAACTGGCTGTACGTCAACCCTTCTGCTCTTACTGCCGCATTGATACGTGCAATCCATAAAGCACGGTATTCACGTTTCTTAAGTTTGCGGCCCACATAACTATAGGTAAGCCCTTTTTCCATTACATTCTTAGCAACGGTGTAAACATTTTTTCTTTTTCCGTAATAACCTTTTGCTGCTTTAAGAATTCTTTTTCTTCTTGCCCTTGATGCTACTGAATTTGATGAACGTGGCATATTTTAATATTTTTTATTTTTTATTTCAACTTCAATTCAAGATTGAAATTATATAGTTTCTTTTATTTTCCTTTGGTGAATAGTAGTTACTTCAATCTTAATAATCTTAACACCCTGGGCCTGTCTGGTGCTTCAACTATTCCTTTTATTCGTAAAGCCCGTTTGCTTTTAGTAGATTTTTTAGTAAGAATGTGTCGTTTGAAAGGTTTCTGGTAGGAAATTTCGCCGGTGCCGGTTACTTTAAAGCGCTTCTTGGCACTTGAGTTGGTTTTAACTTTTGGCATTATTTATCTATTTTACTTTTACACCCTTGCCGGCGTCCCGAACAGACGGGAACTTATGGAGCCATGTGGGTAATATGTTTTTAGAGAATTCCCATCCAGTCAAAACACAAAAACTGAAAGGGCTGCGAAAGTAAGGAAATTATTTGAATTGTTGAATTGATAGATTAATGAACTGATATAATAATAAAACAATCCAACCATTCAACAATAAACTATTTCCCCTGATTCTCATTTGCAAAAACTTTCTTCAAAATATCTGTAATCCTTGCAGCGGGATCTTTACGGATCTTTTGTTCTTCCAGGCCGATGTGATAAAATAATCCATCCAAAGATTTTTGGGTTACATACGCTGTAAGATTGGTATTGACAGGCTTATTGCTAAATTTATTGTAAACGGCAAACAAATCTTTCCAATATTTGGTGGCATCTGTGTAATCCAGCGATTTTGAAACTATGGGCGTAAACGCAGCAGTAAGTTGAGCCGTGGTTTTTTGTTTTAAATAATCGGTGGCAGCCCTGTCTCCGCCTCTCAGAATTCCGAACGCATCCTGTATGGTCATCTGGGTAATTGCATTTAGAAAAATAGTACCCACATATTTGGATGCATCTTCTGCAGCCCTGTTCATTGATAAAACCGCTTTGTCAACAGTACTTCCCAACCCCACGCTTCGTAACGTTTTCTCCACACCCTGTGCTTCCGGCGGCATTAGTATTTTGATCATGTCGTCTTTATAAAATCCATTCAATAACCCTAAATGATACGTTGATGAATCAGTTCCCACTTTTAGCGCTTCCTTAAGGCCCTGTACCACCTCAGCATTGCTAAGATTACCATTGCCTACGGAACTTAAAATACTTTTTGCGGTATCGCAACCCGAAAATGAAAACAAAATAAGAGAACTTAACAGATAGATTCTTTTCATAAATTTTTTAATATAGATTCAAGTTCGGTGCCAAAAAGAATTGGCCCCATACATTTTAATTGCATCAAAAAGCAACGCAAAGAAAACTGATAATTAACGAAACCCTTATTTTAAAATTGTCTCTTTTAAAATATTCATCTTTATTTTCGCTGCTTTTTACCAGTTGATTTTATAAATGAATTATTATGACAGGTAAACCTGTTTTTTTCAAAAGGCTTTTGGTTTTATTAAATGTGGCTACCATAATAGCATATGTAGTTACGGTTTTCATACCTTTTATCAATACAGGAGAATATTGGTTCTTAGCTTTTCCCGGCCTTATTTTTCCGCTGATATTTTTCGCGTTGGTTGGGTTTATTATTTTATGGGCTATTTTAAGATCGAGATGGTGGTGGATTTCACTCATTGTTTTGCTTTTGGGTTTTCAGCAAATCATTACGGTTTTTGCATTTAATCTTCCGTCAACATTCAGCTACGAAAAAAAGCCAAACACGTTAAGGGTCTTACAATGGAACGTATCCAGTTGGGATGAGAGTAATAAAAAAGACCAGAATGGCAGCAGTTTTCGCCCGCTGATGCTGGATTTGGTAAAACAGCAGGATGCAGATGTGCTTTGTTTTGAAGAATTCTTTGAATCAAAAGATACAGGGTATTTTGAACAGAATATTTCTGCAATTGTAGAGATGGGTTATCCGCATTACTATTTTGTGCCCATAGAAACGTACAAAAACGATTATGAAATGGGCATTGCTATTTTTTCAAAATACCCGATGATAGACTCTGCTAATTTTAATTTTAAAAGAAGCAAAAAGACAGAACATTTACTTTATACCGATATAAAAGTGAACGATCACATCTTCAGAATTTTTGCCACTCATCTGCAGTCGGTTCATTTTGATGAATCGGATTATCAAAGCCTGAGCCGGATAAAACGGGCAAGGGAAACCAACCTGAGCGATTCGCGCACCATCGTTTCCAAATTAAAAAGAGGATATGAATCCCGTTATCAACAGGCCGAACTTGTTAGCCAAAAAATAAAAGAAAGCCCGTATCCCTCACTTATCTGTGGCGATTTTAATGACGTACCCAATTCCAGTACTTATTTTAAAATAAAAGGAAATTTCCAGGATGCCTTTCTCAAAAAAGGTTCATTCATTGGCCGTACCTTTCGTTTCATCTCACCCACTTTGAGGATTGATTATATTTTAACCGACAAGAGGTTTACAGTAAAACAGGTTCAGGTCATTCATGTTCCCTATTCCGATCATTATCCTGTGGAAGCTGATTTACAATATTAAAATAAACCATTGCCAGATAGAGTTATGTCCTTAAACCCTTTCTTTTTTGCGCTGTAAAACAGTTTGAAGGGTAAGCACAGCACCCACAATAGCATCTTCAAATGTCGCTGCACTCTTTTTTACAAAATCATCATTACCCGGCACTACTAACCGGATTTCACAGATCTTATTATCAGGATTTCTTTCCTCTCCCAACAGCAGTGTAACTTCGGCACTGATAATTTTATCATCATAACGTGATAGCTTACTCACCTTGTCTTCTACAAAGTTTTTAAGTTCTTCTTTGGCTGTAAACTTTAAAGACTGCAAATTGATTTTCATAATTGATCTTAATTTAATAAAAAATAAATGGATATTGAGAGGAAGGTACTAAGAAAAACAATCCTTTGATTACCCTTGGCGCACTTTATGAAAAGATAAACTTTTTTATAGCTGATGAGCAGAAGAAACACAATCTTTTTACGTTTCCCATAAGATGCATGCGTTATAAATTCTTTTGGTTGAATTTATTTAATTTTAAAAAACATCAAATTAAAAAAGGCAGAAAGGTTAAATTATTAACAACAAAATTGTTCATTAGCAAAGCTCAGTTTTGAATCAAGTAATTTTGCAACATAAAAAATGCCAATTACAGAATGAATAACCTCATACAAAAAATAAAAAGATTGGGAACGCTTTTAATAGCCCTGCAGTTTCTTTTTATAAACACAAATGCGCAATACAAAACGTATAAGCTTTCCGTAAAAGGAGATACGATAAATGCCGTAGATAATAAAAACCTGAAGCAAGGGAAATGGGTGGTGCATGTAAATCCTTTGCGCGGCGAACCCGGTTATGAAGAAGAAGGGATTTTTGAAAACGATAAAAAAGAAGGCCCGTGGAGAAGGTACAATCTCACCGGGGATTTTATTTCCGTGGAAAATTATAAGTTTGGTGGAAAAGATGGCGTATCGCAATATTTTACTCCTTACGGCGATTTACTAAGAGTAGAGAATTGGCGTGCATACAACCCTGATGCCCCCTACGATACCATTCCCGTTTACGGCACAGATAATAATCAAATCATTAGCTACAAAATAGTAAAGGCTGAACAATACAGTGTAAAAAATGGGGAGTGGACTTACTACGATCCCACCACCGGAAGGATTATGAAAACAGAAAAATACGATCGCGGGCATTTATTGCAGGGGCCTAAGACCGAAGAAATAGCTACCGATGAACCGATGAAAAAAATTAAACCCAAAGAGATATTGGAGTATGAAAAAAAGAACAGCGGTAAAAAGAAAGTAAGAGTAAGAGATGGGCAAACCGGCAATTAAAGTATGCGAAAAACTGAAAAAAGGTTTATTAATTTATGAATTAAAAAGGGCAACAATTTCTATTGTTGCCCTAATTCATTTTGGTTTTTCAATAATCAATTAAACTGGATGGTTTCATTAAACTGGATGATTCATAAAAAATTGTAATTTATGGTCAATTATAGGATTTAGAGGGATCAATATTTAATTTTCTTGATAATCTTTTGCCTAATAAAGGCTAAAATGATGCCAAGAATTGAATCTCACTTAATAGGGTAATAGCCATTGATTTAGATAAATTTTATTCTTTAATCTAAATAAAAAGCCGGCTTCAATCCTGAATTTTATGTAAATTTTTTTAATAAGCGATGCACAAATAAATCAACCGTTCCAGTTGCTTCCTTACCATTTAAGGCTTCAATTACTTAATTTCTTTTTGCATTGGATTTCCTCCGATGCTTTGGCCTCGCGCTCTTTGGCTTGCTTTGTAAATCTCAAATTTGGTTGGTATTTCTTTTACAGGCCAGTAATTATTGCTTTCATCAATGTCAGCGGTTTCTTTCATTGGGTCAAGCCGGATGCTGCTCACTTCTTTGTTTTTAAAAAATACTTTTACTAATTTATTCTCGTTCTTTCTCCATACCTGTGCAGGTAATTTTTCCACTTCTTTAGTGCCGTCTTTAAAAGTCCACTCCAAAATAATGGGCATTACCAAACCGCCTTTGTTGGTGAAATAAATTTCATAAAAATTTTTATCTTTTGCCAGAGAAGATTTGCCGGCAAAGTCTAAAGTATCGGCAAATAAAACCACTGAAGTTATAGAAGAGGAGGTATCTACCTTTACCAAACCGCGATCATATTTCCAATAAAAATCCCTGAGTGAAGTATCTGCATCTACTTCGAAAATAATTTTTTTATCTCCTGCATTTCTTACTTTGGTAATGTCTTCAAACGCATCTACTGAAGGCGCCGTTACAGTTTGCCTGCTGGTAATGGTTCTTGTGCGGGGATTGTTTGCCAGATCCACTTTATAAGTTTTTACCGAATCTATCGAAATATCGCACGGGTCAATTCCATAAAACCAACCACGCCAATACCAATCGAGGTCTTCTGCGCTCGCATCCTCCATAGTTCGGAAAAAGTCCGCTGGAGTAGGATGTTTGAATGCCCATCGTCTTGCATATTCTTTAAATGAATAATCAAATAATTGACGCCCCATTATGGTTTCGCGTAAAATATTTAATGCAGTCGCAGGTTTAGCATACGCATTGGGGCCGAATTGGATAATATTTTCACTGTTGGTCATTATGGGCTCCAACTGATCTTTAGGCAATTTCATGTAATCCACAATCTTGTAAGCCGGACCACGTCCTGCCGGAAATTTACTATCCCATAATTCCTGTGTGAGGTATTGCAAAAAAGAATTTAATCCTTCATCCATCCAGGTCCATTGACGCTCGTCACTGTTAACTATCATAGGGAAAAAATTGTGCCCTACCTCATGGATAATCACGCCCAACATTCCATATTTGGTAGCTTCACTGTAGGTGCCGTCTTTTTCAGCACGTCCATAGTTAAAACAAATCATCGGGTACTCCATGCCATTAGCTGCTTCCACGCTTTGCGCAACCGGATACGGATAAGGAATTGAAAACTTTGAATAAGTCTTAATCGTATGGGCTACGGCTTTAGTCGAAAATTTATGGTACAGCGGATAGGCTTCTTTTCCATAAAAACTCATACACATTATTTTCTTTCCCTCCACATAGGCCGGTACTGCATCCCATACATATTTACGGGATGAAGTCCACGCAAAATCGCGCACCATATTTGCTTTATAAATCCAGGTTTTAGTCTTTGCTGATTTCACTTTTTCTTTAGTAACTGCCTCGTTGAGGGTAACTATTTCTACCGGTTCTTTTGCCGTTTGTGCTTTCTGCCATCTTTGCCATTGCACGGGAGTAAGTACCTCGTTGTAATTTTGACATTCGCCCGTGGAGCCAACAATATGATCTGCAGGAACCGTCATCTTCACGTTGAAATTTCCAAAAGTTAATGCAAACTCTCCACGGCCGGTAAACTGATGATTCTGCCAACCCTGAAAATCACTGTAAACACATAAACGCGGATACCATTGTGCAATGGTAAAAAGGTGATTGCCGTCTTCAGGAAAATATTCATAACCACCGCGGCCACCATATTTCATCCGGTCAATAATATTGTAATTCCATTCTATTTTAAAGATGAATTTTTGCCCTGGTTTCAATTGCAGTGGCAGTTCAATCCGCATCATTGTCTTATTAATCGTATAACTTAATTTCTTTCCTGCACCATCGGTAACTTTCAAAATTGTAAGACCATACTCTCTGTCTTTTTTTGTATTAAAATTTTGTAATTCCACGTCAGACATCACCTCTTTCATGCGGCTTCCGTCCTGGTAATTCGCGTTGTTGTTATCGCTGTGTTCATTTTCATCAAGTTGAAGCCACAAATAAGAAAGTATATCAGGAGAGTTGTTATAATAAGTAACACTTTCTTTTCCATTGAGCCTTAAATTCTTTTCATCCAACTCCGCTTCAATATCATAATCACAACGTTGCTGCCAGTACTGGCTGCCCGGCGCGCCGCTGGCAGTGCGGTATTCATTGGGTGTTGGTAAAATAGTTCCTAATTGTTCAAACTTATTTCCGTGGTTGGAAGCCGGATTATTTTTAATATCCTGGGCAATAAGGAAATTGGAAAAAGAGAGCATAGCAATTACAGTCAACAATTTTTTCATCATGATTTAGAGAAGGTTTATCAGGGTTTTTATACAATTAGTTGGTACATGAGGATAAAGATAAGAAATGAATGATAAGGATCTGACGGGCTTTATCTTAAATTCAGCGACGAAATAATACGTCCGATTTTCGCTTCCACTGCTTTTTTAATTTTATCAAATTCATCCGTGCTCTTCAAAGGCATATTCACACCGAAATAAAATTTTATTTTAGGCTCTGTTCCGCTGGGTCTTGCAGAAATTTTACTCCCATCTTCGGTGATGAATTGTAATACATTGCTTTTTGGCAAGTCAATTTTTCTTGTTTCCCCTGTTGATAAATTTTTACTTATCTGCAATTGATAATCCAATAATTCTTTCACTTTACTTCCGGCGATTTCCTTCGGTGGATTATCGCGGTATCCCTGCATCATATCCGCAATTTCTTTGGAGCCATTCATTCCTTTTTTGGTAATCGAAATTAATTCTTCATAATAAAATCCATACTGCACATACAGTTCCATTAATTTATCAAATAAAGAGCGGCCATTGTTTTTTTCAACAGCGGCCATTTCGCAAATGATAGCCACAGCACTGACGGAATCTTTATCACGCACTTTATCGCCAATCATTAAGCCAAAACTTTCTTCGCCACCCACTACATACTTTTCGGACGAGCCATCAGGACGGTCTTCTTTTTCGCGGATCAGGGAGGCAATCCATTTAAAACCGGTGAGGGTATTATAGCAGGAAATATTATTTTTTTCAGCGACCGCGTCAATCATTTCGGTAGTAACGATAGTCTTTATTACCATATCATTAGGCCTGGCAATGCCTTTGTTTTTTCTTGCCTCAATGATGTAAGTAAACACTAGCATGGCTGTTTGATTCCCATTTAAAAGTACCCACTCGCCATGATTATTTTTGACACCAACCCCTACCCTGTCTGCATCCGGATCTGTTCCTAACAAAATATCCGCATCCAATTCTTTGGCTTTTTTTAAACCCATACTCATGGTTTCTTTTTCTTCAGGGTTGGGATAAATTACGGTAGGGAAATTTCCATCCGGAGTAGCCTGCTCCTCTACCACATGCAGATTGTCAAAACCATACGCCGCCAAAGCTTTTGGCACCAGCATAATTCCTGTGCCGTGTATGGGAGTATAAACAATTTTAAGATCATGCTGCTTTGCACAAGCATCAGGATTTATGCTCAACTCTTTTACCATTTCAATATAAGCATCATCTATTTCCTTCCCGATGAGTGTAATGTTTTTTTCATTACCATTCCATTTTACATCATCTATATTCTTTATCTTTTCTACTTCTGTAATTACATTTTTATCGTGCGGAGGCACCAACTGCGCGCCATCATCCCAGTAGGCTTTATAACCGTTGTATTCTTTTGGGTTATGCGATGCGGTAATTACCAACCCGCCCTGGCACCCCAGTTTACGGATGGCAAAACTCAGTTCGGGTGTGGGTCTTATAGATTCAAACAAAAACACTTTGATGTCATTTGCTGCAAAAATATTTGCAGCCATTTCGGCAAACGCGCGGCTATTGTTGCGAACATCATGGGCTATGGCCACCTTCACTTCGGGAAAACATTTTTTTAAATAATTGGCATATCCCTGCGTGGCCATCCCAACCGTATAATTATTCATTCGATTGGTGCCTGCTCCCATAATTCCACGGAGCCCACCGGTACCAAATTCAAGGTCTTTGTAAAAGGCATCTTCCAACTGTGTGGGGTCTCCTTTTTGTAAAAGAAGTATCTCATTTTTGGTAGCTTCATCATAATTGCCCGAAAGCCATTCACTTATTTTGTTTTGTGTTTTTGTGTCCATAATATTCTTTTTACAATTTGAAGATATTCATTTTTGCTTTATTTAAAACCTGAATCAACATTCCCTGTATTTTTGCAGAATGAATTTTTCAGCCCAAAGAAAACTAATTATCTTCTTTATTTTTTGTTTTATTTTTTCATCATCGGTTTATGCGCAAGGTACTTTCAAACCCGATATTACTCTCAATAAATTAGAAAGTTATGATGATAGCGTTTCAGCCCGCACTATTTATCCCTATAATAAAAAACGGGTGAAATGGGTTACAGCCGCTAATATTGTGGGTTACGGTGGCACGCTGGTTGGCCTTAATGCTATTTGGTATGCAAAATATCCAAGATCACGTTTTCATTTTTTTAATGATGATGCCCAATGGCTGCAAATGGATAAAGTGGGCCATACATACAGTGCGTACTTAGAAAGCAATGCCAGCATGGAAATGTGGCGATGGGCAGGAATGAACAGAAAAGACAGGATTTGGGTCGGCGGATTAAGTGGCGTTGCCTATCAATCCATTATTGAAATACTGGATGGCTTTTCAGCGGAATATGGTTTCAGCGTTGGTGATTTTACAGCCAATATTTTAGGATCTGCCATTTTTATTTCGCAGGAAATGGCGTGGGATGAACAAAAAATAAAAATCAAATTTTCGTTTCATAAAAAAAATTACAAAGAAGCAGACCTTAACGAAAGAACCGATCAACTTGCAGGGAAAACGGAGATAGAAAGATTTATAAAAGATTATAACGGCCAGTCGTATTGGCTTAGCGTCAATATTCATTCTTTCTTCCCGGAAACAAAATTACCACGCTGGCTGAATGTTTCAGCCGGCTATGGCGCCGAAGGTATGTTTGGCGGAACCCAAAATATTGGCCTTGATAAAAATGGGAATATAGTTTTTGACCGTACTGATATAAAACGTTACCGGCAATGGTATCTTTCGCCGGATATAGATCTTACCAAAATAAGAACCAACAAAAAAGGAATAAAAATTTTATTGTTTGTTTTAAATTCTTTCAAATTTCCCGCGCCGGCTTTAGAATATTCCAATGGGAGCTTTAAAGGAAGATGGTTGGGTTTTTAAGAGAATGTTATATCAACGCCTGGTTATCATTATATTTTAGTGGAATCCATTCCGGGGGCCATGGACTTATTTATCCATCTTTTCTTCCATTTTATGGTCCATGCCGGCTCCCATCATTTGCATCATATCCTTTGGATCCATGTAGCCCCAATGCTCGATTGCTTTACCATCTTTTACTTTCACTACCTCCACGGATTTCATATCTATTTTAGTTCCTGCGGGCATATTCATCATTGGTTTGGCGGTAGTGCCTGTCATTCTTACCAACGCGATATTGTAATCCCCATCGGTAGCGTTGGCGATTTCTTCCACCTTAAGACCCGTGATCTCATTGTGCATTTGTACAAACATTTTTTTGAGTGAATCAATACCTTTCACATCACCTTTTTCGCCTGAATGATCCACGAAATCTTTATCAATAATAGCATCCAGTTTACTTACGTCGCCGGTTTCCATAGCCTTGTAAATTTCCTGGCTGTTGGCTTTATTTTTTGCGGCCTGGGAAGTTTCATCCATACCCGGTTTACAGGACATAAAAAAACAAAGGGCGCAACATGCGGTTGTAATCAGTAGCTTTTTCATTTTTTTTATTTTTAATGGTTAAAAACTTTTTTGAAGAAGTGCCTGAAAAGCATAGAATGTTTTTCTTAAAAATCTGTGGAGATGAGAGGTTGCTTTCTGAGTGGATGCAATAAGAGGAAAGGCAAAATTACTATTTTCCTTTTGTTAGCGCAAGAGGGCTAAATAATATTTTAATCGCCGTAAGAAGAAATGCCACAAATTTAAAATCGGTAATTAATTTCTATTGCACGTTTACCGGGCATCCATATTGAGATCCACGCCTACCCATGCCACCGCCAGAATTCTTAGCTAACCTGAACGAAATTGTAAGTCCTGTAAAATAATACATGTCTTTATATTTGGAGTTTCCCCGTTGTGCGCCACTTTCATATGGAGATACGGTTTTAAGTTCTCCTTTGCGGTAAGAGAGTTCGACAGCCTTTGGGCCACGGTTGGCAAGTAACAGAGCTTCATCGGGATAAGTGGTACTTACATCATCAAGGTAATCGGTGAATAGTTTTCGTAGCCCTAATTCGAATCCGACATTAATGTTTTCACTTAAAGACAGTTTTACCCCGGCGCCAAAAGGAATAGCCATTTGAGTAAGCGGGTACTCTTTTTTACCATCAATAAAACCCTGCCCTTCGGTGCTTAACGGGCGCAGATAATATTTGACGCCGGCGGTATCAAAAGTATAAGGATCAAAATGATAAAGTGCTATACCTGCAAAAACATAAGGAGTAAGCGCGTGTTCCGCCAAAGGAGTTATATAATATTGCAAGCCCAAATGCTCTTCCCTGAGGGAAGATGCAAAATTGAGATTCCTTTCTTTATTTCTACCCATTTTATCATCAGCAGAAATCTTTCCAAAAGTAATTCCTGACCTAATGGAAAAATGGTCCGTAAGGTCATAAGAAAGGCCTAAGCCTCCTGCAAAATGCGCCTGGTTAAATGTGAGTCTTTTATCCTGCAAATCGCCCTGGTAATTAGAAGTGCCGGCAAATAAGGTTACAGAAAATTTCTGTGCTCTTGCGCCATACGCAGTAAACAAAGAGATAAGCGAGACAATAATGATTTTCATAATTGTGATTGAAGGATACGATTTACCAGCTCAGTTTTGCAAAAATGATACCAGCATTCAATAATTGCTTTATAGGTACAAATTTCAAATTAGTTTTATTATTTCTTTACCAAGCTCTGTTAAGAATATTGTAATAGTAATTATTGTCATGCCCTTTAACTATTAATAATGAGCCAATGGCATCGTTTTTTCTTGGGAAGGTTTAAAATTTTTTAATCTCTAAACCTTTTGTAAGCTATGAAAAGATTATTTTCTTTTTCCCGGTTACACCTGATTCCTGTGGCCGGATTTGTACTTCTTATCTTTTTATTCTCTGCCTGTAAAAAAACAGTAGATACCGGAGCCCGGCAACCTGCAGCGGGCCTGATGGCCTTTAACCTGGTTCCGGATAAGGCCTCTATCGGCGTTGCCTTGTCAGGGAACAACTTCACCAATGTCCCGCTTTTTTATACTAGTTACACCGGTGGCTACCAGGGGGTTTTTCTTGGCAACAGAGATGTTTCCTCTTACGATTTTTCTTCACATACTACTTTGGCCACCACCACTCAGTTATTCAAAGACAGTGCTTATTATTCTCTGTTTGTATTGGGTAACAATGGTAATTATTCCAATATCATTGTGCAGGATAATCTGGATAGTCTTTCATCCACAACAGGAGAAGCCTATGTGCGCTTTGTAAATGCCATCCCCGATTCCAGCAAACCGATGGTTACTATTTCCACAAACGGAACCAACGTTATCAACAGCAATGCAGCTTATGCCACCGTGTCTGATTTTACTGGAGTTACGCCGGGCGATATTTCTATAACTGTTACCAATGAATCTACCATTAACACACACAGAACTATTTCAGTAGAAGGCGGAAAAATATATACGATACTTTTGACCGGAATACCAGGAGAAACTGATGCAATTAAGGCGGTTCAGATAAAGTTTATTACCAATGGCACCATCAAGCCATAAAAAATATTGTTGAACTTTTAATAAAAAAAATCGGAATCAAATAATGACTCCGGTTTTTTTATAGTTGAGTATTAAAAAGAAAATTTTTTTAATAACCGTTACGGTTATATCATTTCACCACTCATAAGTAACTTTGTATTTGAGCAAAATAGTAACTTCAGACACATGAAATCAATCGCGTGGATATTGCTGTTTTCGTGCTGCATCAACCTTTCAAAGGCACAGGAGATAAATGAATATGTGCAGGCAAATAGCAAGGCATACAAGCTTTCTGGATTGCCGGTGGATTCCACTAAAGATGTTGCTGATTTTATAAAACTTCATTATGATAATGACCAAAATAAAGTGCGTGCCATTTACGCATGGGTAACTGCTAATTTAAAATATGACACTGATAGCGCCCGGATTATTAATTCGGGTATTGATGCCCATGCAAAAATAAATGTTGCCTTAAAAAGAAGAAAAGGTGTGTGTGAAAATTTTGCCGCTATCTTCAATGATATTTGTGTAAAAGCAGGACTGTCCTCGTTAGTAATTGATGGCTACACCAGGCAATTGGGCAGGGTGGATAATATGGGGCATAGCTGGTGTGCGGTATCTGTTAATAAAAAATGGTATCTCTTCGATCCCACATGGGATGTGGGAAGCGCTATGAATTCAAAGTTCTTTATGATAGATCCTGCAGAATTTATTGAATCGCACATGCCTTTCGACCCTCTGTGGCAGTTCCTTCCATACCCTGTTACTCACGAACAATTTTACCGGGGCAACACTTTTCAAAATAACCGTAATGATTATTTTAATTTTTCAGATTCTGTTGCTGCATATATTGCAATGGATAGCCTGCAGCAGTGGCGATCATCAGCATTAAGAATTCAAAAGTATGGGCTGATCAATACGAGGGTAAAAGAAAATTACGATGTTATAAAAATGAATATCGAAATGCATCACCAGGATAAGGAACTAAAATGGTATAACTCCTCCGTGGACGACCTTAATGAGGCGACGGCTATTCTCAATAAATTTATTGCGTACCGCAATAATCAGTTTGTTCCCCCGAAGCCCGATTGGGAATTAAGAACTTTACTTGATGGCATAGATAGTAAAATGGAATCATCAGTTAAAAAACTGGATGAAGTAGATAAATCCGAGGCGAGGTTGGTATTAGGGACAGAATCCACAAGGGAAAGAGTAAGGTCTTTGTTGAATAAAATTCAAGAGCAAAAAGATTTTTTAAAACGATACATACATACGTTGCAAACTGAAAGGCAATCACTTTTTGTGGGCACGGATTGAAAGGATTGAAAGCCTTAAAGGTTTGCCATTCCCGGTTTCTATACACATTCCCAAAGCACATCAACAAAATATCTCTTTTCATCAAAAAAGTGGGCAACTGGTGTAAACCCGCATTGCACGGCTATTTCGTCTATCTGCAGAACCGAATATTTTTGAGAGATTTCCATAAAAACAGTTTCATCTTTTTCAAAAGGAATCAGGGTTCCTCCTACACAAATATTCTGGGACTGTAAAGAAACGAGAAAACTTTTGCAGGCACCGCTATCGGGATCATAAGTGGCATAATGTTCAAAAGAATGCAGTTTAAAATCTGCATTCAGTTCTCTATTCATACGCTTTAAAAGGTTCAGATTAAATTCAGTGGTAAGGCCTTCTTTGTCATTATACGCCGCCAGAATTTTCTTTGGATTTTTTTTAAGATCAAATCCAATCAAAATAAAATCTCCTTTAGAAAGCATTCCATGTAGCTCCTTACAAAAGTGGGGCATTTCACTGAATTTAAAGTTGCCGATGTTGGCGCCCAGAAATAAAACCAACTTCCTGTTTTTTGAAATGCCGTTGGTTTGTGAAAGCATCTGAAGGTATTCGCCATTAAGCCCATGAACCCTGAGTTCCGGAAACTGGGTTGATAATTTTTTATCCAGGAGGGTAATAATGTTTTTTGAAATATCAATAGGATAATAAACCCCGATTGCTTTTCTTTTCGATAGTTCTTTTATTAGGTGTGCTGATTTTACGGCATCGCCGGGGCCAAATTCAACCACATTGAAGGTGTCCGATTCTTTCAAAATGGAATCGGAAATTTCTTCTGATTGGCGTAAGAATATTTCCATCTCACTGTCGGTGAGATAGTATTCGCCCGACGCCATTATTTGCTGAAATAATTTATCTCCTTTTTTATCGTAAAAATATTTGGAATCTAAATATTTCGGAGAAGATTGCAATCCCCTGAGCACATCTTTTAAAAATTGAGTCATGTATTTTTTTTAACGTGCCAATCTGATACCTGTATATTGCCAGCGCAAATTGGGCTGAAAGAAATTGCGATAAGTAATCCTGCTGTGGCCGGGAGAGGTAACTTCCGAGGCACCCCGTAACACTTTTTGGTTTACCATAAATTTTCCATTGTATTCTCCAATGGCTCCCGGTGCTTTTGAAAAACCCGGATAAGGGAGATAGGCGCTTTCCGTCCATTCCCATCTCCTCCCCCATTCCAATTTTGGAGCCGCGGCTTCCCATTCAAATTCGGTGGGCAAACGCATCTCTTTCCAGGAAGCAAAAGCAGCCGCTTCATAATAGCTGATATGGTTTACAGGTTCATTATTATCTAATAACTGAAGGCCTTCCAGCGTATAATGATTCCATTTATTATCAATAAAATACCAGTAAAGGGGAGCCACAATATGATTGGTTTTTACCCAATCCCAGCCATCTGCATGCCAGTAATTGAAATGAGCATACCCCCCCGCATTTATAAATTCAAGGAATTCGCCGTTGGTAACCAATTCCTTTGCAATAAGGTAATCAACCAGGTAAACGGAGTGCCTGTTTAGTTCATTGTCAAAACAAAATCCTTCTCCCTTGTATCCTATTTCATAAATGCCTTTTTCTATTTTTACGAATTCATTTGATTTAGATTGAAACTTATTTTCCTCTTTAATTAATGAAGTTTTATAGGGAGGAAATAAAGGGTTGTTGCCGAGTATATATTTGATGTCTGTCATCAGAAGTTCCTGGTGCTGTTGTTCATGATTAAAGCCAATCAGCAAAAGTTCTTTTACTTCATTAGATACGGGATTTTGTAAAAACTTTTTCATTGCATCATCCACATATTTCCGGTAGGCATATACTTCTTCAACCGTTGGCCTGCTCAAATTTCCGCGATCGGTACGAATAACCCGCGCACCAACCGTTTCATAATAACTGTTGAAAACATAATTATAATTGGGGTCAAATTCTACATAATCTTTCAGGGAGTTTTTTAAAATGAAAGTTTCAAAAAACCAGGTCACGTGGCCGATATGCCATTTAGGAGGGCTAACATCCACAACAGGCTGCACCACATAATCTTCTGTTTTTAATGGAGCGCAGATTTTTTCGGTGTATTGGCGCACTGAAAGATAGTTCTCTAATAATGACATCTATTTCTTTTATATTTTAAAATACAAAGGTAACCAGAATCAATAGCTCAAAAACCGGGCGCAAATTTCATCTGGTGTCTGGCGGTACTGACA
>JBDSOE010000280.1:0-7711 GCA_039915005.1 Ginsengibacter sp. | reverse complement strand
AGTATTTATTTTGATCCTCATTTTTTTTGCAGCCTTAGTTACTTTTATTCTTATTGCTAAAAATATTTTCATCGGAAACACTTACGCTTTTGATACAAAAGCATTTGCCTTTGCCGACGCACACATCAGCCCTCTCAATACGGTAATAATGCAATTCTTTTCTTTACTTGGTAGCCATACTTTTTTAATACCGGCAAACCTTTTATTAATAGTCTGGTTTTTTTTCATTCAAAAGAAAAGATGGCTCTCAATAAAAATACCCGCTGTGGCTTTGAGCAGCCTCCTGCTTATGTTTTTATTAAAATTATTTTTTGAAAGGCCCCGTCCTTCCAACCCGTTGCTGATGCAGGCTGCAGGGTTTAGTTTCCCCAGTGGCCATTCTCTTATGAGCATCACTTTCTACGGTCTACTTTTTTATATCATCTTTCAAAATGTAAAAAATATTTTATGGCGTTTAAGCCTTGCAGTCTTGCTTATTTTTATGGTATTAATGATAGGCTTCAGCCGCATTTACCTTCGTGTACATTATGCCAGTGATGTAATCGCCGGATTCTGCGTAGGCATTATCTGGCTTATTGTATCATTTTGGATCCTTTCGGCAATTGAAAACTCAAGGACAGGCCGAAGAAGTAACTTCCCAGGCCCCCACAATAAAGAAGCAAATAAATCGTTCTATTAATCTTCCTTTAACAAAAGGCAGTTAATGCTGTTAACGTAGCGGTAAAGATTAGTTATGTAAGACAAAAAACAAAGGCAGGAGTTGGCCGCGGCTTCGCTATAACCTATATTTGTCTTAGCATTTTTTTATAATTAAATCCAGTTTATCCAAAGTGCATTTAACCGCACTCCATCTGTGGTTTGAAAACTGTGAACCTTAAAGTTCAAAACGTTTGTGAAGCTTTTAACCTGATAATCTGATAAAAACATTTGAATGAACCGTTCGCTCAAGAGATTTTCTTTTTTACTTTTTCCTCTTTTTATTTTCTTAATTCATTTACCTTTTGTATTCGCCAAAGCAAAACCTTATACAAAAATAATGGGCCATGAGGCTGCCATATATGGAGGCACTTCAGCAAGTATCGAAGGGGCTGTTAGCAATAATTGGCTTTACGTAAACATGAATTTGAATGCAATGGGATTGTCTCAGGAAGCTTTTGATTATGCCGTTAAAGGTTATGAATACCTTCGTTCAATTGGAAAATTAGACAATAATATTCTATCTATTGTTGACTTTAGTTTATCTTCTACACAAAAACGATTGTTTGTAATAGATATGGAGAATTACAAACTTCTTTACAATACTTATGTGGCTCATGGCCGCAATTCGGGAAAAGAATATGCCACGCAATTTTCTAATAACCCTGAAAGTTTTAAAAGCAGTCTCGGATTTTATATCACCAAAGGAACGTATTCAGGCGCACATGGATTTTCACTCCAGTTAGAAGGTGAAGAAAAAGGAATTAACGACAATGCTTTACGCCGCGCTATTGTAATGCACAGTGCCGATTATGTAAATAAAAGTTTAATAAAAACGCAAGGTTATATAGGCCGAAGTTTAGGCTGCCCGGCATTACCCAAAGCAATGTATAAACCCATTATAGAAACCATAAAAAATGGCTCGTGTCTTTTTATGTTTAGTCCCCATTCCAATTACGTTTCAAAATCGCGGTTATTACAACTCGCCTCTTCATAAAATACTACACAATTGTATGAGTCATTTTTCCAGAAGTTTCTACTTTTTTTTAAAGTAATGGAAAAGTTATCTTCTAATTCAGATACCTCATACCTTATCCCTGGTCTCAGTTACTAATTCTAATAACTCCTGTTAACTGTTTCCTAAATCAAACTCCTTTATTCAGGTAACCATTCGTTTTTTTTAACTTGCCCGCCTAAACTCTGTTGAATGAAAAATATTTTACTCGCAATAAATATTATTTTGATTGGCCTGGTGGGTTACCTCTATTACTTACAATTTGGAAGTAATAAAAGCAAAGCCTCGAATGTGGCAAAAACCGCTGCAGTGGCCACTGCCAGCGAAAAATCTAAAGTTGCCTATATTGATCTGGATTCATTGCAAAGTAATTATACTTACTACAAAAAAATAAAAGCAGATTTTGAACGCAAGCAGTCTGCGGCCAATGAGGAAATCACCTCCATGCAAAAAAAATATCAGAATCGCGCCGTGCAATTGCAGCAAAAGGCCGCCTCCATGAATCAGCAGCAACAGGAAAATGCCATGCAGGAAATTAATAAAATGCAGCAGGAGCTTCAGTCCCGCAAACAAAATATAGATAATGAATTGTATAATTATAATTCAAAAATGAAAGAGGATATTTTAAGCCGTATTCAAAGCTTTTTAAAAGAGTACAATAAAGACGGGAGATATTCTTACATATTTTCTTATGAACCCGGATTTATGTTTTATAAAGATTCCACATTAAACATTACTCCTGATGTTATTGCCGGATTAAATGAATTATATACTGAAAAGAAAAAGTGATTGACTGCTGCAATCGAAATAAATATTTATCTTCAATCCCTTTATTTTAAAAAAAAGGGATTTTTTTATGAGTGAACATGCTACTGCTTTTAAACCCAGCCTGCGCCTCTTTGATGCTACCATGATCGTTGCTGGTTCCATGATAGGTTCAGGAATTTTTATTGTGAGTACGGATATTGTAAGGAACGTAGGGAGTGCCGGATGGCTTATTGCAGTATGGGCCATTACCGGGTTAATGACAGTAATGGCGGCTGTTAGTTATGGTGAAATGAGTGGCATGTTTCCCAGAGCCGGCGGGCAATATGTTTTTTTGAAAGAAGCCTTTAATCCCTTAGCTGGTTTTTTGTATGGATGGAGTTCCTTTACTGTGATACAGACTGCCACCATTGCCGCCGTGGGAGTGGCTTTCAGCAGGTTTACGGCATACCTCGTACCCGAAGTGGGCGAAAACGTTTTTCTTCTTAGCATCGGGAATTTTCATATTTCTGCAGCGCAGGTTCTGGCAATTGCTTCCATTGTCTTTCTCACCTATACCAATACCAAAGGGATCAATGGTGGAAAAATGATCCAGACTACTTTTACCACGGTGAAACTTTTATCTTTATTTGGATTGATCATTTTGGGTTTTCTTTTGGTAAAACATAGTTTCTGGAATGAGAACTGGGCAACGGGTTTGCAAGCCATGCAACTTGAAAAGATAAATGGAAAATTTGTAAATCACGGAAACTGGTTTCCCATTAGCGGCACTGTTTTAATGGGCGCCATTGCCGCTTCCATGGTGGGCTCCCTTTTCAGCAGCGATGCCTGGAACAATGTAACCTTTATTGCAGGCGAAATAAAGAATCCAAAAAGAAATATCGGCCTCAGCTTATTTCTCGGCACGCTGATAGTGTCCATTATTTATCTTGTTACCAACCTGATGTACCTGAATGTATTGCCGTTGGAACAAATTGCCTATCCCGGTGGTGATCGTGTGGCCGTGGCAGCATCCAATGCTATTTTCGGATCTTATGGCGCCATAGTAATAGCAGTAATGATTATGATCTCTACATTCGGTTGCAACAATGGTTTGATCATAGCAGGAGCAAGGGTTTATTATACCATGGCCCGCGATAAATTATTTTTTAAAAAGGCAGGCATTCTTAATAAAAATGCGGTGCCTGCGTGGGCATTATGGGCACAGGCCATCGTAGCTTCTTTGCTTTGCCTCAGTGGAGGTTACAACGATTTGCTGGATATGATCGCGTTTGTAGTGGTCATATTTTATGTGCTTACAATCATATGTATTTTTGTGCTTCGCAAAAAAAAACCTGATATTGAAAGGCCCTACAAAGCCTTTGCGTATCCATTTTTGCCGGGATTGTATATTATTTTAGGATTAACATTTTGTGTGTTCCTCGTGATTTTTAAACCGCTTTATACTTTGTGGGGATTAGGCATTGTATTGGCAGGTATTCCTGTTTATTATATGGCTATTTCAGGGCAAAAAAAGAATAATACAAATATTGAATGATGAATCGTAATCTTGATAAATTGTTTGCTGATATTTCAAAAATGAAAGTGGCGGTTATTGGCGATGTGATGCTGGACACCTATTGGTGGGGAAACGTAGAAAGAATTTCTCCCGAAGCTCCGGTCCCGGTGGTGGCAGTTAGTAAAAAAGAAAAACGGATCGGTGGTGCCGGAAATGTGGCATTGAATGTAGAAGAACTTGGCGCGTCTGTTGCCTTACTTTCTATTCTTGGCGATGATGAAGACGGGGTGCAATTAAAAAAATTATTACAGGAAAAAAATATTGACACGCGTTTCATTCATGAAAGTAAAAAGAGAATTACCACCAATAAGATCCGCATCATTTGCCGTAATCAGCAAATGATGCGCCTGGATGCGGAATACACTTCGGATATTGATGAGGTAGATGAAGAGAAATTACAAAATCAAATTGAAAAATTTATAACTTTTGAAAAGCCGGATGTGGTGATCCTGGAAGATTATAACAAAGGCATTCTCACTAAAAATATAATTTCGGATACCCTTGCATTTTGTAAAAAAAATGATATCCCAACAACGGTGGATCCCAAGAGAAAAAATTTTTTCTGTTACCTCGATGCCACTCTTTTCAAGCCGAATTTGAATGAAGCTATTACCGGGCTTAATCTATTGCCGGAGGAAATCTCTCCTGAACTTCTTTCGGAAATTCATTTGCAATTGAAAGAAAAGTTAGGCCATTCCATTTCATTAATTACTTTATCAGAAAGAGGGATTTTCTACCAGGAAGGAGAGCATAAAAAAGTGATCCCATCGCATAGAAGAAACATAGCGGATGTAAGCGGCGCAGGCGATACGGTAATTGCGGTGGCTTCATTGATTTATGCCGCCACTAAAGATATTGATCTTACTGCGAGGATAGCCAATATTGCCGGGGGTATTGTTTGTGAAGAAGTGGGAACCGTACCCATAAACAAAGAAAGACTGATGGAAGAATGTAAGAGATTGATTTAATTTATTTTTGTCAAAATAGATCTATAAAGATGCAAAAGATTTCAATAGCTATTCATGGTGGCGCCGGAACCATAGTGAAAGAAGATATGACACCGGAATTGGAGGAGGCATATAGTGATGGTTTACAAGAAGCTCTGGATGCGGGTTACGCTGTTTTGGAAATTGGTGGATCTGCGCTGAATGCGGTAAAAGCAGCGGTCGTGACCATGGAAGACAATGCGCTTTTCAATGCAGGGAAAGGAGCCGTTTTCACTAAAAAAGGATTGAATGAATTGGATGCGGCCATCATGGACGGAAGCACTTTAAATGCCGGTGCCATAGCAGGTGTAAGAAATATTCGAAACCCCGTGGAATTAGCGGAAGAAGTGATGCTGCACAGCGGTCATGTATTTTTAAGTGGAAAAGGCGCTAATGATTTCGCGATAAAACAAGGAATAAAGCTGGAGCCGGACGATTATTTTTATTCGCAGTACCGCTATGATCAGTGGCGCGAAATAAGAGATAGCGATTTGTATCAGCTCGATCATAAAGCGGATAAGTTGGTGGGTTTGATGAAAGATAAAAAATTTGGAACGGTGGGAGCCGTGGCGTGCGATGGCGAAGGAAATATTGCAGCAGCCACCTCTACGGGAGGTATGACTAATAAGCGCTTTGGCAGAATCGGCGACAGTCCTATGATTGGCGTAGGCACTTATGCCAATAATAGAACCTGTGCCATTTCCTGCACCGGGCATGGAGAAATTTTTATAAAAGCAGTAGCGGCTTATGATGTAAGTTGCCTCATGGAATATAAAAATATGACGTTGCAGCAGGCGTGTGATGAAGTGGTTTTAAAAAAATTAATTACCCTTCATGGTGAGGGCGGGTTGATAGGCATAGATGCAAAAGGTAATGCAGCACTGGTTTTTAATAGCGCGGGAATGTATCGCGGATTAAAAAACAGCAACGGAGAAAACAGGATAGCCATTTATGGAGATTAGTTTATTAAGGTTATCGCCACCTTCTTAAACCCTGTATTTTTCAGAAAAGATTCCATAATATTTTTACACCTTTCATCAGCCTGTTGCAGCACTTTCTGTTGTAAGGCATGTACATTTATTTGATTCCTGATTTTTATTTTAAGAGCCGTTACCGCGGCTTCATTCCAATTTCCCTTTTCATCAAAAGTTTCAAAATCAGAGGGGTTCATGATAGTTTGTATAATTTTTGCATGGGGCAGAATTACGTGGATAGAATCGCCTGTTACCTGAATATCATTTTCCCGTAGATCCTTGAGGTTGGCCCCTACAATCACTTTTCCGCGCCCAATAATTACCAATCTGTCTATGGCGGGCACTAACAGAGTTCCGATGTTGGCAGGCAGCAGCGATGGCATTCCGTTACCGATCTTTGCAGTGTCCATCACTATTTCATCAGTAAAAGTTATGGTTATCAATTGCGCCAATGTGTTGATCTCCGTAATAATAATGGGCGTTCATTCAATCAATACCGGTTTGCTTTTGAAAATATTTTTGAAGTCAGGAAGCCAGTTTATCTTTTGAAAAAGAAAAATGACCAGTAAAATAACCGCGCCGGCTACCAGGTATTTTTGAAAAAATTTACGCATTATGGCAAAGGATTTTTTACCGTTGAAAAATTGATATTGATCATTTTAAATCCTTCTTTTTGTAAAAAATTATTGATGAATAAAGAAGCGTTGGTTTCTGCAGTCAGGAATATTCCGAGCGAATCAGCGCTTGCTTTTATTTGCCTTTCTGCCTGCGCGGCCAACTCATTTTTTTCCTGCGATGAAAAATTAGTTCTGAAAAGAGATACGTCCTGGTAAGCCGTTTTTATATCTTCGGGTTTTATATTGATGTATAATAACTTTGCGCGGGGCAGAGTTATAGAAATATTTTCTCCTTCAATATGAATATCTTTTTCCGTCAATTTTGAGAGTTCAATTCCCGCAACCAAAGACGCCTTACAACTCATCAAAATTTTACGGTTGCCAACCTTATACCACGTTTTATCATCGTTGGCTTTTATTATTTTGGTAACTACATATTCTGCCGTAGCAAGATGACTCATTTTTTGTAAACCCAGCACCTGCTGCATCTTAGAGGGTTCTTTTTTTGAAGAACAATTGATTGCTGATAACGAAAAGCTAATGAACAGGATCAAAAGAGAAATGCGCATACTGCAATTTACAAAAACGCAATTTGTTAGCGCCTCTTTCATTGATTCATTTAACTTTGGCGCTCAAAAAAAGAAAGAGTATAAAGAATATGGGTATTAAGAAAATAGCATTAATTGTTGCCGGGGGAAATGGTACCAGGATGAATAACGATATTCCTAAACAGTTTCTACTTTTAAAAAATAAACCGGTTTTATATTATAGCATCCAGGCATTTTTAGATACGTATAATGATTTGGAAGTCATTTTAGTTTTGCCTGAAGAGCACATTGGCAAAGGACAGGAAATAATTGACGGATATTTTGATAGTGCTAAATTTAAAATCACTACCGGAGGAAGAACGAGATTTCATTCTGTACAAAATGGGTTATCGTTGATAGAAGAGGAAGAGGAAAGTATCATTTTTGTGCACGATGGTGTAAGATGTTTGCTTACTTCTTCATTGATAAAAAAGTGTTATGAAAATGCAATGGAATTTGGCACGGCGATACCGGCGGTTGCCTGCAAAGACAGTGTTCGAATTATGGGAGAAG
>JBDSOE010000170.1:0-2800 GCA_039915005.1 Ginsengibacter sp. | reverse complement strand
TCTCCTTTCCCTTTTGATGGATTTAATGGTAGTTTTAGTACTTCATCATAATTGAATTTCTCTTCAAAGAATTCGCAGTTGGCAAAGAAGTCAAAAAGCTTAAAATTCTTTTTATCCGGCTGAAGTATCTGGGTGGCCAAGTGTTTATCCAAAAGCTCTTTTAGGAAATTATGTTTACGCGTTCCCCTTCCTTTAATTTGTATAAAATCAGTGGGTGAAAATATAGGACGCATCAGGCAAACATTCAATAAATCAGGACAATCATAACCCGTGGTCATCATTCCTACAGTTACGCACACCCGTGTTTTACTTGTTTTATAAAGCGGGTTAAAATTTCCCGTTCCGCTTAAATTATTATTTGCAAAATTAATGGTGAATTGTTGCGCATCATGCACCAATGAAGTAACCTGCAAAGCAAAGTCAGACTGATATTTGCCCGGATATAATTTATCGGCCATTTCATTGAGTATCTGTGTAATTTTTGCTGCATGATTTTGTCTTACGCAAAAGATGATGGTCTTTCCTATTTCATTGGTTACCGGATCATGAATTGCATTTTCCAAAAATGTTTTGCAGAATATGTTATTTGTATTTGGAGAGAAAAATTTCTTTTCAAAATCCTTTTGATAAAAAGATTCAGTGGTTTCATTTCCATCATCATCAAACATCATTACGCTATAACCTTTTTCTGCTAATAGCTGTGTGGTAATTTCTGTTCTTGCATCAGCAACTACCGGGTTCACCAGGAAACCATCTTTAACGCCATGAAGTAAAGAATATTGAAAAGTGGGTTTACCATCCGCGCATCCGAACGTAGTGTAGGTATCCATCAACATTCTTCTTTCCAATTCTCTCGGGTCATTTTCAGTCAGTTTTTCTTTATTAATTCTTTTAAGATAATCTTTTGGAGTGGCTGTTAATCCTAATTTGTAACCGATAAAATATTCAAATACTGCGCGGCTGTTTCCTCCTATAGTTCTGTGCGCTTCATCAGAAATGACCAGGTCAAAATCAGTAGGAGCAAAAACTCTTTTGTACTTATTTTTAAAAAGAAAAGATTGAACCGTAGAAACTACTATTTCATTATTTCTCCAGTCATTACGGTTCTCTTTATATATGCAACATTGGTAATCGTTTTTTAAATAAAGTTTAAATGCTTTCCAGGCTTGTGTTTCCAATTCCAGCCGGTCAACTAAAAATAAAATACGTCGTGCATTTCCGGTGCGCAAAAACAACTTGATAACTGCCGCAGAAGTAAGCGTTTTGCCGGTACCGGTTGCCATTTCAAAAAGAAAACGGTCTTTACCTGCTTTCACTTCTTCCTGTATTCTTTCAATAGCACGCACCTGGTATTTTCGCAATAAGCGAAGGTTGTTTTCTTCTAAATAAACTTTGCGCTGGTTTTCGTCTATGTATCGTGGGTCTTTATTATAATCCGGATTTTGAGTAAGAATAATATAATCTTCTTTTACTGTTTCATTGATCAGGCTTTGCGGATTAGGTTGATAAGAAGTATAACCTTCCATCGTATCCGGCGTAGGGAATCTTGAAATGATATTGGGATTCCCTCTCTCCAAATCCCATAAATAATGTTGGTTGCCATTTGATAAAATAATGAAACGGCAATTTTGAGATTGCGCATATCTTCTTGCCTGTTCTTTTGCAAAAAGCGGATTGATCTCTTCCTTTTTTGCTTCTAAGACAATAAATGGAAATCCTTTATCGTCCAACAGCAGATAATCAATAAATCCGTTAGTAGTTTTTTCAAAATCATCACCAAACTCATCTAATTGCTTTTTAGTGATCTTAGCATTGCTTTCCAGAATAATGTTTGCAGGCTTACCATCTTCTGAAAAAAAGCGCCATCCAGCTTCTTCCAATAATTTATTAATTTTTATTCTTGCCTTTGCTTCAGCCATTTTAATTATTGTGAGTCAATTTAATAATGATGATATTATTATCTAAGGAGCTACAGTTTTTTGCGATTTGATAAACTATTGCTTCAAATGTACAGTATTGAAGTAATTTTTTTTTACAAAATAAAATCAGCCTATCATTTTTATGTAAGAGATCTTAAATAAGATGAGATTTTTTCCGCACAAAAATCTTTTTCATTCACCTTACAATTTTTGAATGTGCCTCGCAATGAGGGTTACTGATGGTAATCTTTTTATGAAATGAATAGAGGCAATCCGGGGAAACACCTCTACATTATGAGTAACCCTCATTATAAATTTTTTTTAAGGCGAGTACGGATTTAATAAAATAAAAAAGATTAAACAATAAAAACAAAGATTTAAAGCGAAGGCTCAATGATTACTTTCCCTCACTTTCATTAATTCTTTACGGCGTTTTTGAATAAAATTTTTAATATTTTAAAATAGGCCACACGATTTCAAGATAGGCAATCAAAGTGTTTTCTGCGAGGGTCGCCTATGGTCTAACTGGCACATATTTTTCAATGATGTTTAAATATGGCGTTGCCTAAAAAGGGCGACTATAAAAAGAAGAAAAAAATAATACTGATATTTTCAGGATAGATTATCTAACGTAACAAAATTCATAATTCAAATAAATTACCGGCTACACTCTGAATAGCAATCACAAAAAGTATGTAACGACAAAAAGAAGTTTAATGTTCATCTGCCTGCAATGAAATGAATAAACCAGAAATCCATATTAAGGAAACAGAACAAAAACCTAAAAAGAGCCAACAACTGATTCTTAAGCAAACTCAGGAAGCAGGTTTAACCCAATTGAACCGCGGGGTGGCTGGCCTGATGTTGTCGGGGATTACCGC